>JAYQWI020001411.1:0-3092 GCA_035871815.2 Candidatus Parabeggiatoa communis | reverse complement strand
AAAAGGACGGGGGTAAAGATTTATATGCGAATTTGCAACTCCTGCACGGACATTGTCACGATACAAAAACACTTGAAGATGTTAAGAAAGCTGACAAAGCAATCCTTAACATAGGTGAGTGGAACGCAGTCAGATAATAATAGTTGAGAAAGGAGCCGTGTGAGGTGAAAATCTCATGCACGGTTCTGAAGACGAGTTCCTTACGGCGACGTAGGGGGCTTAGTTTAACAATATGATCGGAGATAAAAAATGCGAAAATTTTCATCTTATGGAGCCGTTGATCGAGAATTACATTATTACGTTCCTCGTCAAGAATTGATAAATGGGGCGATTCAAGAATTAAAAGGTGATAATCCCAACAAAGGCGGACATTACATCACCGTTTGGGCACCCCGCCAAACGGGCAAAACTTGGATCATGCGAGAAGTGTTCTTAACATTGGCGCAGGAAAAGGATTTTGATGTCGTTATCCTCAGCTTGCAATTTCTTTCTGAGGTGACAGATAGCAATCGTGTGGCTCAACTCATTGCCCAAGAATTGACAAAAAATTTGAACTTAGAGAAACTCAGTATAGAGCGGTTGGAGGATTTTCATCGTTTGTTTGAACGGGGAACCCTCACTAAACCCTTGATTTTGATTTTGGATGAATTTGATGCCCTTGATCAAACAGTGATTGCCGGGTTAGTCGCCGTTTTTCGTCATATTTATAATACGCGCCAAAACCAAGTACACAAATCCACCGCTGAGAAAAGTTACCTGTTACATAGCATCGCTTTAATCGGAGTCCGCGCCGTTTTGGGCATAGAAAATCTCAGAGGTTCGCCTTTCAATACCCAACGTAGTGTACCTATTCCTAATTTGACTTGTGATGAAGTCACTGAACTGTTCAAGTCGTATCAACAAGAAAGTGGACAATCAATTGAACCTGAAGTTGTTCAGCGCTTATGGGCTGAATTTCAAGGACAACCGGGTTTAACGTGTTGGTTTGGAGAATTATTGACGGAAACGTATAATCAAAACCTTGAACAACCCATTTTACACCCCTATTTTGAAGGAATTTATGCAAAGGCACTTAATCTGCTGCCCAATAACAACATTTTAAACATTATCAGTAAGGCAAAACAACCCCCTTACAAACCGTTTATTTTGGAATTGTTCCAAACCAAAAAGAAAGTCAATTTTCTCTATGATGATCCCATCATCAATTTTTTGTATATGAATGGGGTGGTGGATATTGAAGAAGTTGGCACTAGTGAAATTTATGTCAAATTTCCGTGTCCATACATACAAAAGCGATTGTTCAATTATTTTGCGAGAGAGTTGTATCAGGAAATGGATGGCTTATATGGGCCCTTTGAGGATTTGTCAGATACGATTACTGAGCACAACATAAACATCCGTCAATTATTAGTGAGATATGAGCAATATTTGCAAGCCAATAGAGAAATGATCTTGAAAGAGGCCCCAAGGCGTAAAAATGATTTACGTGTCTATGAAGCGGTCTTTCATTTTCATTTTTATCTTTATCTCGTCAGTTTTCTTCGCAATTATGAGGCACAAATTTATCCCGAATTTCCAACGGGCAATGGGCAAATTGATTTATTAATACGTTATGCCGGGCAGTTGTTTGGATTAGAGCTAAAGAGCTTTGCCGATCAAAGAAGCTATCGAAAAGCGTTGGAGCAAGCGGCAAAATATGCTCAAGAATTATCGGTGACGGAAATTTGGTTAGTCTTATTTATTGAAAGCGTTGATGAAAAAAATCGCGAACTGTTTGAGACTGATTACTTTGAGAATGCAAGAGGTGTTACTGTGCATCCTTTGTTTGTGCAAACGGGAAAAGGATGATTTTGACACTCGTTCAACCACCGAATTAGCAAACTGATTGAATTAGGGATACTTGGGGGGGGAGTACAACCGATTAGCGGAATCAACCGTTTTTTGGAGGCCCATGAGCAGTGGGGCCGGTTGGCATAATTGGGCCATCATCGCAAAATAAATTTTGCACTCCAAGAAGGCCGCAAAATAAATTTTGCACTCCAAGAAGGCCGCAAAATAAATTTAGAACGAAAATTGGGCTGAATTGATAATAACTCTTTTTTAGAAATACGCCCAAAACCATTTACAGTATCAATTCCTTAACCATGTCAATTTCACTTTCCCATCTCCACACCTATTGTGGACATACAGATACTATTAGTGCACTCGCTATAACGCCAGATGGTTCATATCTCATCTCTGGCTCCTATGATAAAACGTTAAAAGTTTGGGCCTTAGCATCGGGCAAAGAAAAATATACGCTGGCGGGCCATTATAATCACGTCACTGGGGTAGTCGTTACGCCCGATAGTACGTCTGCTATTTCATGCGCCGAAGATAAATCCCTCAAAATCTGGCATTTAAAGACTGGCACCGAACAATTTTATTTGCAACAAGCCCATTTTAATCGCATTTTGGCTTTAGCCATTACCCCAGATGGTTCACGAATTATAACGGGTTCCAGAGATCACAGCTTGAAGGTTTGGGATTACGCCAAATTAGAGAGGGAGCAAGAATTGTGTACCTTAACGGGCCACACGCATTGGATTAACGCCGTTGCCGTTACGCCCGATGGCAATCAAGCCATTTCAGCGGCCAGAGATAATACCTTAAAAATATGGGATTTAAACCGAGGCCAACTCTTGGAGACATTGCAAGGGCATACTTATTTTGTCAGTGCGGTGGCAGTCACACCTGATGGTTCTTCAATCGTTTCTGGCTCTTGGGATAACACGCTAAAAGTTTGGGATTTGAAAACGGGCGATGAAATACGTACACTCACTGGACATACCGATTACATCGAAACAGTGACAGTGACACCAGACGGGTTATATATTATATCGGCCTCTTATGATAAGACTTTGAAAATTTGGGCATTGAATACGGGCGCGTTACTCGCCAATTTCACGACTGAAGAAAAATTAACCCGGTGTGTCGTGACATCTGATGGCAAAACCATTATGCTTGGTGATCAAGTTGGGCACATTAGGGTGTTGAGTGTCATGACACAGACTTAAGAGTTTAAATCAATCTCACGCAAAGCCGCAAAGGCG
>JAYQWI020001410.1:0-6302 GCA_035871815.2 Candidatus Parabeggiatoa communis | reverse complement strand
GAAAATCATAACCCCTCATGGGGATGCGTAACCTAATTTTGTTAAAAAACATTGAATGGCTTTCTCATGCTATGAATTGATTGAGCTTAACCCGCTCGACCAATGCAGGGGCCCATTATTAAAACTCCTTTGTACTGACTTGTAGACTCACTTTACACCAACCCATCCCCACCGTTTCCTTCCCTCCCAATTGCAGTTAAGCATGCTCTGCACTAAACAATTGCTGAGTCCATCCCATGAGATTGTTAGCAGTCTGAAGCGCCTCATTTAGATAAACCGGTTGCGCGACTAATGTCACATACAACAAGGTATCGGAGGGTAATGTTTCTTCATACCATAAATTGTCTGAGGCTTTCGTCTCATTATTCAGTTGAATATGGGCATTGAGGGGTGTGGCATAGTCGGTGATATGGCGAAATAGATCATCGTTGACAATCACCAATTGTTTTTCTAAAGCCTTTTTGGCATCTTCTCTACCCATCAAAGGGGCAAGTCTTGTGATCAGTTCATCTAAATCAGCATGGGGTTGCCCTGTGAAACGAAATTCTTCTAAAAATAACCCAAAATCCAGATCATGTTGTGTTGAAACGAGGGCCGTTTCTTTCTCAGAAATCTCCGGTATTGTAAACGTTTCTGGCATTCCCAAACGACGGCAATCGGCCTGATAACGCCGCAATAAATCTGGACATGTTACCCATTTAAAATGACTGGTCAATGAGCGTACCGGTAAGAACAGTAAACGCGCATCCCCGATAGCTAAGCCGCCAGCTTGTGTCTGGCTTTCTCCATGCGCCATTTCTGGGCCAAAAAGACTTTTCACCTTATCCAATTCTGTACTCCATTTAGATTCGGCTAAAGTTCGCATGGAACCTTTGACGGATGAGCCATAAACAAAAGGCCAATTTGTATGGGCCTCGCGCTGAATCGGTAAATCAATCACGCCAACCGTTTGACCGACACCGGCATGTAATGAAGTTTCTGTTAATAATCCTAATATTGCATTGCTTTGTGACATGGTTGTCTGTTCCTAAAATAATCCTTTGCTCTTGTTAATTGTTTTTTCAAGGCTTCAACACAGAGTTCACAGAGGGGCACAGAGTGCCACAGAGGTTTGATTTAAAAGCGTTTTCAAGCTTCATCAGTTCTCTTGTTCTGTCCAAATACCGGCAATTAATTCACCGCGCCCTAATGCGGTTTCTTTGCCAATTTGATAACCATTCAGTTTTTCAATGGCTTGGCTAAGATTGTCTTTGACTTTGCAAAACCATACGCTACCGGCTGGTACTAAACTTTTCAGCGGGCGTGGCGCATGTAGCCGTAAATTCCATCCCCCTTCTCGAATCGCTTTGCCTAATACGGCACTGATCACCGTTAATTCAATACCGTTCAGATTGATTTCCCAAACGGTAGCCCTTTTGCCATTTATATCACGTTCAACTTGATTAAACTCAGCTGTGGGTAACCCATTCTCATTTTGACAGCCTAAATCTGCCGGTGTTAATAACATCAAGAGTAGATTTTGTCCTGGATTTTCAGGCAGGATATTGGGTGGCGATAACACCTTATCTGTGATTTCAACCGTGGCTAAACGCCCTTCTGCACCAAAACGAGTACACTGTTGAGTCGTGGGATGTAAGCCTTCACTGATACCGCTTACTTTTACCCCTATTTTTATATCCTCTTCAAACCGTAAATGCTGCGCTTGATAAAGCAAACCTTTTTGAGTTGCCCTGTATTTCCTATCGCGAACAATCCCTAAACGGGATTCTGAATGAAACAATTGGCTATGATGAATAACCTCACTCTGTTCAGGTCTTTGGCTGTTTAAGACTTTTCTGAGCCCGTCTTCAGTCAACCAAGCCTGATTTAAAGGTTTCGCACCTCGATCGGCCTTTAATAATTTAGGTAATCGCACTTGTTTGCCTAAATCACAATGAACCGGTTGACCGATTTGTAAAAAGCAAAACGCCCCGTTTTTCTTTTGCATTAATGACAGAGGTACTGGGTAAAGTCGTTTTTCTTGATAAATCAAAAAAGGCCCTTTCAATGTGAGTTGTCCAAAATCATTATCCCTTGGCCCTCCAATTTCTCTTACAATATCAGTGTATTTATCAGGGTATTGATGCCAATTGACATTCAGATTTTCGCCAATTAAACTCCGAATCGCGCCAAGCACTGTACGCGCTGGCGGGGGAAATAAACTCGATAATTCAGAACCACTGATGGTATCTAATGGACGCGATTCTCGAAAAAACCAAGTATCAAAGGGTTCAAAACACCATTGTTTAGGACTCATTGATATTTCCTCCCTTCCTGAGCTAAAAATCGGATTAATAAGGCCCCATCTGCTTTCAAGACTTCTTTTGCTTGACACTGTTTTAATAAAGGCCTGATTTCCGCTTCTGCCTTCGCTAAATCCAATTGTTTTTCCTTAATCCGTGTTTTGTTGACACCAGAATTGAGATAATCTGTTGCTAACAGCGTGCATTCCTCATCTGAACTCAAAATGTGATCCTCGCCATTGAGCAATTCAAAACGTTCACGAATATGATAGAAAAACCGATTACTGAATGCCGCTTCACCACCTTCTTGATCTTGAAATTGTTTGGATATCCGTTTAATTTCAAATTGCTGGCATTTCAAAGTCTCGTCCCATGTCAAAGCGTCGTCCCATTTCATAGCCCATTCCAAGGCTTTTCCACCGCGTTTCCAGACGCGCACGGCTACCGCATTACGATCACAACCGTCTTTCGCCACAGTCTCCAACAAGTCATGGGCATCTTTCAGTATGGTGGTTAAGGGGGTATGGGTATGCACAAATTCGATAGCGGCAGAAATCGTACTCTTTTCCAATTCAGGGCCTTTATCTTTAAACGCTTCCTGATAAATGTGACGCACATCCGCTGCACATTGCAGCGCATCCTCGACGGGTAAAAGGGCTAAAACATCATCACCACCCACATAAATTAAAAAACCATTATGCGCCTCAACTTTTTCAGGCACGGCCTGAGTGAAATGAGATAAGGCCTTGGAAATAGCCTTTTGATTGTCAACGTCACTCATTTTTTCGCCCAATGAATCCCCATCCATCATCAAAATCGCGTAGAAAGGCGACGGTTTGATGTCGATTTTATTGAGCATTTCGCGCATTCGCTTGACTTGTTCGAGATTAGGATACTTGTTTTCATTATTTAATGCGTTCTCAAAAAAGACATCACCATCTGAGGTTTTCAACATTTCGACAAGCGGCTTTTGATCAAGTGCCACTTTTAGAAATGGAATAGCGATTTCTTGGTTTCCCCCCCCTAATTGATTGGCCAGTTGAATCAAGTCGTTCAATTGAGTCACCTCTTCTTTCTCAATAACGGCTTTCAGCCACGGCACAGCGGCCATCAAAGAGACAGAAGGTATCCCAATATTCTTCAAATCCCAGCCTTTCAATTGCCAACCACCGTACATCTCAATCTGTTTATTCGCTAAATTTTTAAAATGAGAACTAAAACGCCGCTTCACAAAGGCAATAGCACAAAGATGCTCATACACGCCATAGTCATTTTTAGCCAAATCATGAGAGAATTTATTTTGAAGCGGTTGCCAAAACGTTTGTAATGTCTTTTTATTCGGGCGCTGATTCCCCGATAATTCTTGCCAACCCTCCATTACCGTACATTTCACACCATCCTCATCGGGTGCAAAATGATTACGCCAATTTTTGCGACAATCTAATAAATCTGATGCGCTTGGATCATCCGTCAAAGCCCAACTGATTTCCCAAAAATGATTAATTTGCCGATTCCAAATCTTTGCTGTTTTCTCGAATGCGTTTTTGTCAGTAATTGATTTGCTGACATCTTGCAAAACTAATTCCGCTAATTCACACCATGCGATTTGAACACTTTCTTTTATTTTCAATGGCTTAAAATCTGGATTGACTTTCGCTTTGAAGCGATTAGGTATATTGCCTTGATGGGGCGCGTCACCGGTTTTCTGAGCCGTTTTATCGCCTAACCAAGCCAAGAAGTTTTCATCCGGCTTGGGAAACAGGATTTCTCCCTTTTGGGCCCGAACCGCACACATCGCCACTGCCGATAACCACGATAAAATAAAAGAACCGGCCCAAAAATCACGAGTACGTCGTGCTTGCGCGACAAAACCTTGAACTGGGCCGAGTGTAAAGTGGAAATAATGGCTTGTCATTCAATGGCTTCCTTATTTAAAAAATCGGTAATGGGACGGTAAAATGCGTCGAAATGGTTTGTTCGATATTCGGGTTTGATATGATGAAAGACTGCGGGCAAATACAGTACGCCAACCACAAAACGATGTTCTTGCACGGGGTGTATGTGATATAACAGCGGACTCGCACGCCGATTCTCGTCAATCTCTTTCAAGGGTAAGCCAAAAGGTATTTTTTCCGCTTTCTTTAAATTGCCCCGATACTGTTTATACGCATAACCCGCATTGCCATGTATTTCACGACTATTAAGGCCCTGCTCGACAATTTCAAAACGCGCATATCGACTAAATGCCGTATAAGGCACTTCTTTGACATCATGATAGTGATTAATCACTTGGCGCGTTTTTTCACGGTAGGCTAATAGCGAATCATCAAAACGTTCCGTTTTTTCGGTATCAATTAATTCCGTTAAACAAACAGAGCCAAAACCACGTCGAGAACGCCCACCCAATCCCCCAAATAAACTTAACACTTTAAGGGTTTTTTTGATCTCTTGAATATCCTCTAAAGCAGTCTTTGGTTTAAAGCAAAAAGATAAGGAAAAGGTATTGCCTTCTATAAAAGATTCACGATGTTGAGGATTGGTTTTATCAGCCCACAAGCCAAAGCCAAAATAGCTACTGCCTATTGCTTCCTTTTTTTGACCTTTTTGGGGTGATTCAGGCCAAGCCTGTTGTGTCGCTTTTGGAGGCGGTTGTTTAATCACTTTCAACCAAAAAACCCCTTGCCCCCCTTTATTGTTTTCAACTGCCGAACCAAATAAACGGGCTTCTTCAGTATGCAAAGCGGATAGGGCCTTTGACACATCAGCCTTTTCGCGTTCCAAATATTTCCCCCAATTCAAGGCCCGCCACCAAAATCGTAAAGCCCCCTTAATTGCACTGGGACGAATCGAAGTCGCTTTTTGTTCTGCGTCACCAATAAACATCGGTGTCACTATTCGATAAGTTGCCGTTAATTTTTTCATCATCACTGTTAAAAAGATTGATAGAAGAGACGCTTCGATTTAGAGTTATTTTTGAGAGACGAAAACGCCTTTAGCGCCTTTAGCGCCTTTAGCGTTTATTTGTTTATTTATTTAACGCAAGAGACGCAATAGACGCAAGAGACGCAAAAAATTCGAGTTATTCTTGACAGACGAAAACGCCTTTAGCGCCTGTTGCAAAAAAGCGCGTTTATTTCTTTTTCAAGAAACTCATAACCCCTCATGGGGATGCGTAACCAGCTAGTAAGAACCGCTTACTAGGACGCAACCTTGAATCTCATAACCCCTCATGGGGATGCGTAACTTGTGACATAGGGAAAATAGAATCTCGTTTGACTTTTCTCATAACCCCCCATGGGGATGCGTAACCAACTCAAGCCAAACTATCGCTCGTTTCTTTCAACTTCTCATAACCCCTCATGGGGATGCGTAACTAGCCGTTAGGCCAAAGAATACGAGCGGCTTCCACGACTCATAACCCCTCATGGGGATGCGTAACTTGCATAAATTTTGAGTAGCCTTTTGAAAATCACTGCTCATAACCCCTCATGGGGATGCGTAACGGGGCTGGCTTAAAAACGATGCAAAACTCAATTCAATTCTCATAACCCCTCATGGGGATGCGTAACTAATCAAGTGAGGAATATTATGCCTAAATCGGGCCATCTCATAACCCCTCATGGGGATGCGTAACATGATTGGAAACCATCACGCAAATTTATTATCTCGATCTCATAACCCCTCATGGGGATGCGTAACCTGGGGAGCGTGATTGTTTATCATAAAAGGATAAGCCTCATAACCCCTCATGGGGATGCGTAACCGATACCGTAGACTGGGAGGGAATCGCGAAGATAAGTGGCTCATAACCCCTCATGGGGATGCGTAACCCTAAATCCTCCAACAAAGGTTCAATTGATAAAAACCGCTCATAACCCCTCATGGGGATGCGTAACTTTTCCATTAGAATCCCTTTTTAACTAACCCAATCCTCATAACCCCTCATGGGGATGCGTAACAAAGCAGGGATTTTGGGCGGGCGGTTCATATCCGTTTCTCATAACCCCTCATGGGGATGCG
>JAYQWI020001409.1:0-5719 GCA_035871815.2 Candidatus Parabeggiatoa communis | reverse complement strand
CAAAAAAACTTCTCGCCTCTTCTACTGTCATTGAGAGTATTTCGGCTATGCTTTTGCCTTTGTATTTGATATCTAGGGTTTCGCGGTTATAACGTTGCCCTTGGCAAATGTCGCAGGTGACGTAGATATCCGGTAAAAAGTGCATTTCGACTTTGGTGACACCATCCCCTTGACACGCTTCACAGCGGCCTCCTTTGACATTGAAGCTAAAACGGCCGGGTTTGTAACCGCGTGAACGCGATTCGGGGGTGGCGGCAAATAATTCTCGAATGGGTGTGAACAGGCCGGTATAGGTGGCGGGATTTGATCGCGGGGTACGCCCTATCGGGCTTTGATCAATATCGACGACTTTATCTAATAAATCTAGGCCTTCAATACTCTGATAGGGGGCGGGATCTAAATGGGCGCGATTGAGTTCATTGGCGACAATCGGATATAAGGTGTCATTGATCAGGGTGGATTTCCCGGAACCTGATACACCTGTTATGCATGTCATTAATCCCAGTGGTAATTCAAGCGTGATAGTTTTGAGATTATGGCCACTGGCCCCGTGTAGGTATAATACATGTTGTTTATCAAAGGGTTGGCGTTTTTTAGGGATAGCAATGCGGCGTTGTTTGGATAGAAATTGTCCGGTTACCGATTCCGGGGTTTGCATAATGGTTGATAGCGGCCCTTGTGCGACTACTTGTCCACCATGTACGCCGGCCCCTGGCCCCATATCGATAATCTGATCGGCCGTTTGTATGGCTTCTTCATCATGTTCGACGATAATGACGGTGTTGCCTAAATCACGTAAGCGAATCAAGCTATCTAACAGGCGTTTATTATCGCGTTGATGTAGCCCAATTGAGGGTTCGTCTAGGATATACATGACACCCACTAAACCGGCTCCGATTTGACTGGCCAGTCGAATACGTTGGGCTTCGCCACCCGATAAGGTGTCGGCGCTGCGATCTAAGGTGAGGTATTCTAGGCCGACATTGACTAAAAATTGTAAACGTTCAACCACTTCTTTGAGAATTTTAGCCGCAATTTCGCCTCGTTTACCCGGCAAGTCTAGGTTTTCAAAAAAGGTTTTGGCGCTGCCAATGGGTAAAGCGGTTAATTGGGATAAGTTATTGCTTTCAATAAAGACATGCCGTGCGGCTTCATTTAAACGGGTGCCTTGACAATCGGTACAAGGTTGTTGACTTAAATACTTGCTCAAGTCTTCACGCACGTTTTGAGATTCGGTTTCCCGATAACGCCGTTCCAGGTTATGAATAATCCCTTCAAACGGTTTTTTACGGCTAAAAGTGGTGCCCGTCTCTGGATTGTAATTCACTAAATTAATTTCTGTTGTACCGCTGCCGTAAAGCAGCACATTATGGATTTTTTGGGGTAAGGCTTGAAAGGGTTTATCCAAATAAAATTGATAATGGTTGCTTAACGATTCCAGCATTTGAAAATAAAAGCTATTTTTTTTATCCCATCCCCGTATCGCGCCATCAACTAAACTCAGCGCCGGATCAAGAATCACTTTAGCGGGATCAAAAAATTGTTTGATGCCTAAACCATCACAAATTGGACAGGCTCCAACGGGATTATTAAAGGAAAATAAACGCGGTTCTAGCTCACCCAGACTATAATTACATTCAGGGCAAGCGAATTTTGAGGAGAAGATGATATCAGAAATCGCCTCTTTCTCTTGTTTTCGAGACTTCTGACGTTTAGCACCTGACTTCTGAGGTTTGGCTTCTTCCGCCATCACACTGATTTGTGCTAACCCTTCCCCTAACTTCAAAGCGGTTTCAAAAGATTCTGCTAAGCGCAGTTGCAAATCATCCCGTACTTTAAAACGATCAACCACGACTTCGATAGTATGTTTTTTATATAAATCCAGCGGCGGCACGTCGTCTAACAAAACAATTTCACCATCAATCAGTGCGCGAATAAAGCCTTGTTTTTGCAACGATTCTAACAATTGACGATGTTCACCTTTACGTTCTTTGACAACGGGGGCGAGTAGCATTAAACGACTGCCTTTAGGCAAAGCCAAAACTTGATCAACCATTTGACTGATTGTTTGCGCTTGTAAACAACTGCCATGCTCAGGGCAATGCGCCTCTCCAACACGCGCAAATAATAAGCGCAGATAGTCATAAATTTCGGTGACAGTGCCGACAGTGGAACGGGGATTATGTGACGTTGATTTTTGCTCAATGGCAATTGCGGGCGATAAACCTTCGATATGCTCGACATCCGGTTTTTCCATCATGGACAAAAATTGTCGCGCATAGGCCGATAAGGATTCGACATAACGTCGCTGCCCTTCTGCGTAAATGGTGTCAAAGGCTAAAGAGGATTTACCTGAACCTGATAAGCCAGTGATCACAATGAGTTGATCGCGTGGCAAGTCAAGATCAATGTTTTGTAGATTGTGAGTACGCACACCGCGTAAACGAATAGTATCCATGTTTTCAGTTATCAGTTTTCAGTTATCAGTTATCAGTTATCAATATGTTGGAGGGGTAACGTGTGTTTGTTGCCCACCGATTAATTATATCGTATGGAGAGACGCTATAACCCACTGATAATTGTTCAGTGATTGATAATTGTTAAAAGTGGTGCTGCCCGTTTTTGAGAGGAATGGGGAAAGGGGGTGGGCGTGAGATTTTATCTCACGCAAAGGCGCAAAGGCGCTTTCGTCGCATTTTTTAGTTTTGCGGCGAAAGGGTGAGAATGAAAATGAATCTGACAAAGTGGGAATCGTGGGCTTTAAAAACACGTTATCCAACAAGAAAGGGGGAATGGTGGGCAACAAGGGCGATAACAAAGGTTCCCCCATTTTTTGTAGGGTGGGATCGCTGTTGGCATTGAAAAACGTTCTTTTGTAGGGCTCCCTACGTATTTTTGTTTCCCACCGATCAATGTCGGATGGGTAAAGATTGTTGCCCACCGATCACTTTGAACTTCTTATTATATATCTATTTAGCTACGCTGAACGAAAGTTTCAGGCGGGTTTTATGTCGAATGCAACTGGTTTCGCTTTCGCGATTAAAATCAAGCTAAACGCTAAAGACGCTAAAGATGCTGTCAAGATATGTAGATCAGCAAAAGTGTTTTAACAAAATTTTTATATTAGACTTGCCCCTAAATAAACGGAAGTCATTGAAAATATGAGATACAACGATATTAAAAATCAATGAATTAGCTTATTAAGGGACAAATCATATTAGTAATCGAAGGGATTGCTTCTTTCGATTAAGAGATTGGTGATATCTTGTTTTAATCCTTTCATATATAGCGTTTCCCGATTGAATAAGGAAGTTCCAAAAAAATAATTATCCCAAAAGGCAATTCAAGCCGGTTTGTTTAATTTCTCTCATTCTCTGCGCGAAGCGCGAAGCGTTCGCCTCCAGTTTGTGACATAATATTTGTGTGCATAGAGTAGCCCTGCGGGATAATTTATTTTTTTGATATTCCTAAAGTACAGTTATATTAAGAAAATCGAACCACAAAATAAATTTTGCACTAAAATCAAATTTGTACTTAGCGTAGCACACCGAATGTTCATTCAATCGGGAAACGCTATACAATCCCTGTCGTTCATTTTCGGAGAAACATAATGAAATCACAAATTATACTAACAATTATTTTATTAATCATCAGCTTATCCATCAACGCTGAAATCACCACTGATGGCACCTTGGGCCAGGCCCTTAATTTACAAGGCCCGAACTTTCAAATTAAAGCAGACTTGGGCCGACAACATGGTGGCAATCTTTTCCATAGCTTTCAAGACTTTAACTTGAATAGCTCTGAAAGTGCCACGTTTTCTGGCCCGAACAGTGTTAGTAATGTGATTAGTCGCCTCACGGGCGGCAATCCTTCTAATTTTGATGGGTTAATTCGCTCGACAATGCCTAACGCAGATATGTATTTCCTAAATCCGTATGGGATTATGTTTGGGCCCAATGCCCGGTTGGACGTGCAAGGCTCTTTTCATGGTAGCACGGCCGATTATCTGCGTTTGGGAAACGGCGGACGTTTTGATGCGCGTTATCCGAGTGACAGTTTATTGACGCTTGCGCCGATTGAAGCTTTTGGTTTTTTGACCGATTCACCTTCTAGCCTTAGCATACAAGACAGCAAATTATCCGTATCAGAAGGGAAAACGCTGTCATTCATTGGGGGTGATTTACAAATCACGGGCACCAATGCTTTTCGTGACGAAAAGACTCGTTTTCCGGTCGGTGATGAAGCGACTGTCTTATCAGCACCTGCTGGACGTATTAATCTAGCCAGCATCGCTACCCCAAATACTGTGAAAATAACCCGTAATGATTTGAAACTTACCTTCAACGAGCAAGACGGCCTTTTTCGCGCTACAAATAGTATTTTTGATGTTACTGGCGAAGGTGGGGGCAGTCTTTTTATCCGTGCAGGTGATCTCACACTCACTAATACTCAAATTGATAGTCAAACGCTTGGTCATCAAAATGGTGGCTTGATTGATATTCAAGTGGCTAATTTACACTTAATCAATGGTTCAGAATTATTCACCCGAACATCGGGAACAGGTAACGCAAGCAGCCTTCATATTCATGCCACTGATAGCATTGAACTTTCAGGTATGAATCAGAATCAACGTGCGAGTACCATTAATGCGTCAACAGTGCTTGAATCATTTGATGGTGGTGATGCCAGTGAGATTCTGATAGCAGGCCACAATATATCATTTCTGGATGGGGCCCATATTTATTCCGAAACGCAAGGAGGTGGCAACGGTCCTCAAATCACAATCAGGGCTGAAGAATCAGTGCGATTTTCTGGCGTTGATAGCAGTGGTTGGCGCATAGCGGGCTTTACGATGGATGCCATGAGCAAAGAGGAAGGCGCGGGTCATGCTGGCAACCTGCTTATTGAATCCAAAGACATCAGCTTTGAAAATGGAGCAGGGATGCAAAGTGGTACCGCCGGTCAGGGTCATTCCGCCAATGCGACTATACGTGCGACTGGCACATTTACCCTGAAAGGACTGCATAAGGACAGCACTGGGAGTCAATTGCATAGTGGTGTGATGGACAGAAGCACTGGCGGGCAAGGTGGTCATCTCGTAGTTGAAGTTGGAGAGTTAATCATGGATGACGGGGCGCGTATCTATGCGTCAACCAATGGCCCGGGTAACGGGGGTAATATTACTATTCATGCCACTGGAACGGTTATATTATTAGGCATTAATGACCAAGATCAAGCCAGCCGCATAGTCAGTGAATCTAAGGGCGGTAAACGTGCTAGCACGGTTGGAGAGGGAGGTAGTATTGTATTAACCGCCGATAAACTCACGCTACGCGACGGTGCAAACATCAGCACATCAGCAAAAGCCAGTAGCAGCAAATTAGCCGGTAAAGCCGGTGAAATTCAAATCACAGTTGGAAAAGACATTGTCCTCACCGGTTTCAATCCCTACGCGGAAGAACGGGTTGAATCGGGTAGCGGTATTTATGCTTTTTCTAAAGGGTATGGTGATAATTCGGATGATGCGGGTCACATTGTCTTGAAAGCGGATTCGTTAACGATTAAAGAAGGTGCCGTTATCAGAAGTAGTACCAATAATAATGCCCAAGGCGGCAATATCGATATCGAAGTTGGAGAAACGCTTAATATTGTGGGTCATACGTCACCCCTTCAGGATATTCAATTGTCGAGTGGCATTTATGCCACCTCAGAGAGT
>JAYQWI020001408.1:0-4146 GCA_035871815.2 Candidatus Parabeggiatoa communis | reverse complement strand
CCCAAGGTTGGAGTGCTAAGAAATACCGCCTGGTGTCAGTGCCTAAAGTGGAAGATATTGCTTTTAGAATGCCGTTCGGCATTCGAGAGTTGATACCCAGTTCATCGGGGGTTGTGCAAGGCCATTTTACGACTCGGCCTGATATTAATAATCAATATGCCGAACGGTATAACTGGTTTTTTAGCCAAGTCACACCTTATTATGTGCAAGCCAAGTTAGGACACCATAATACACTGGTGTGGGTAACGGAGTTTGCGACGGGTTTGCCCGTCAGTGGTCTAGAAGTTTCGATGTATAAAGACACTTATGCCCCTGATAAATCTATGCCCGAACCATTAACTGTTGCACTGACAGATGCTAATGGGATCGCACGCTTACCGGGAACGAAAACCTTAGACCCGCAATTAAAACATGCCTGGGTGTATGGCGATTATCAGGAAGAACAACGTTTTTTTATACGGGCTCAAAAAGGGCAAGATATTGCCCTGTTGCCACTTGATTCAAGTTTTCGTGTCTATCTGTCTGATATAACGGATGATTATAGTTTTTATCCCGATATGCGCCAGAAATACGGTCATATCCACACCTGGGGCAGTACGGCACAAGGTGTGTATAAAGTCGGCGACACGGTGCAATACAAATTTTTTGTGCGTGATCAAAGTAACGAGAATTTTGTGCCCGCACCGCAACACGGCTACAGTTTGGCCGTTATTGATCCGATGGGTAAAGTGGTTCAGGAGAACAAAAACTTCAGCTTATCTGAATTTGGCGGTTATCATGGCGAATTTCAGATTCCGAAAACAGGTGCCGTGGGTTGGTATCGCTTTGAATTAACCGCGGATTTTACAAAGAATCGCACTTGGCAACCGATGCGCGTGTTGGTCAGTGATTTCACGCCATCACCGTTTCGTGTGCAGACTTCCTTGAATGGTGAACTTTTTCATGCAGGTGAAGACATCACGATTAATACCGCCGCAACCTTACACGCCGGTGGCCCTTATGTCAATGCACAAACAAGGATTCATGCGACACTCAGTCAGGAAAGCTTTGAACCAACTCACCCACAAGCGAAAGGGTTTTTGTTTGATGTCTATGTTGATGAGGTTGATGAACAAACCGTATTCAGCGTGGAAGACAAAAAAGTTAATGATAAAGGGCTGTTGCAAACCTCATTTACGTTGTCAGAATCCTTAAAAGTCTTGTATGGTCAGCTCAATATCGAAAGTGCTGTACGCGATGATCGGGGTAAAGATGTGGCCAATAGTGCCACGGCACGTTATGTTGGGCGAGATCGTTTTGTCGGCCTCAAAGAAACCAGTTGGGTACTCACGGCCGATCAACAGGCTAAAGTGTTATTGTTAGTGGTTGATGAGCATGGCAATCCGACAGCTAACAGCGATATCGAAGTCAAGATAGAACGCCGAGTAACCAAGGCATCGCGTGTCAAAGGGGCCGGTAATGCTTATTTAACGCATTATGAACATGAATGGGTTGATGTCGCATCATGTGAAGCCAAATCTGAACTCACTACCAGCACTTGTACTTTTGTCCCCCCTGGGGCAGGCGCTTATAGAATGACAGCCAGTATTAGAGACAGTCAAGGCCGACCCCATAGTACACAATTGCATCAATGGGCGACGGGTAAAGGCTATGTGATGTGGGAAAGCGCGCCAGGGCATGGCCTAGAAATCGTGCCTGAACAGGAAACCTATAAAGTAGGTGATACGGCCCGTTATTTGGTTAAAAATCCCTACCCAGGCGCACAAGCCTTAATTACAGTCGAACGCTTTGGTACCCTTAAAAGCTGGGTAAAAACCCTAGACAAGAGTTTAGAGATTCTCGAAATCCCGGTAGAACCCAACTATGTTCCTGGCTTTTTCGTTTCAGTTACAGTTATGTCTCCGCGTGTTGATAAACCGATTGATGAGAATCAGGTTGATCTCGGAAAACCGGCCTTTCGTATGGGCTATGTGCAAACGAATGTCAGAGAGCCTTACAAAGAATTGGTGGTGGACATTCAAACTGATAAAGCGGTTTACAAACCCCGTGAACAAGTCACAATCAATTTACAAGCTAAACCGCGCCATCCAGAATCAAACCCTCAATCCTCAAAAATTGAATTAGCCGTCACCGTGCTAGATGAGTCCGTATTTGACTTATTAGCCCAAGGGCGAGATTACTTTGATCCGTATAAAGGTTTTTATACGCTGGATGATCTGGATATGACAAACTTTAGCCTGATGTTGCGCTTAGTTGGGCGGCAAAAGTTTGAGAAAAAAGGGGCTAACGCTGGCGGAGATGGCGGTTCCAGTTTAAGTATGCGTTCCCTCTTTCAATTTGTCAGTTACTGGAATCCTGCCATTGAAACGGATGCTGAAGGTAAAGCACAAATTCAATTCACAGTCCCCGATAATTTGACGGGCTGGCGCGTATTAGTTATGGCCGTCACGCCAGGTGATCGCATGGGTTTAGGGGATGCTAATTTCAAAGTCAATCAACCGATTGAAATTCGTCCTGCCTTGCCTAACCAAGTCAATAGCGGTGATCGTTTCCAAGCGGGCTTTACGATTATGAATCGCACCGAAAAATTACGCGATTTGAACGTCATTTTAAAAGCCACTGGGCCGATTATGGACGAGGTTGTTCAGCACAGCGATATCATTCAAGCCTTACCATATAAGCGTTATACACAATGGTTACCGCTTCAAACGACAGGTTCAGGTACGATTTACTTGACGGCCATCGCCAGTGATGCAGAAGAAAAAGATGCCTTACGCAAAACCTTGACAGTACATCGCCGCCGACCCGCCGAAACCGTCGCGAATTATGGCACCACTCAAAGCAATGAAGTCAGCGAGTCTGTGCAATTCCCGACGGACATTCATAGCGATGTCGGTGGTTTAAATGTTATCGTTTCACCAACCGTTATCGGTGACATCGAGGGTGCTTTTGAATATATGCGTGATTATCCTTATGCTTGTTGGGAACAAAAACTCAGCAAAGGTACTATGGCCTCGCACCACAACAACCTGCGTCCCTATTTGGCGAAAAGCTTAAAGTGGGAAGAGAGTCAAACCTTGCCAGAGAAAACGATACAACTCGCAAAAGAGTATCAAGCGTCCAATGGCGGCATGGCTTATTATATTGCAAAAGATGAATATGTCAGTCCCTACTTAAGCGCCTATACCGCTTTAGCATTCAACTGGTTAAGCGACAGTGGCTACACGGTGCCTGAAGCTGTAGAACAGAACCTGCACAATTACCTCCTCACCCTGCTGCGAAAAAATGTGATGCCCGATTTTTATTCCAAAGGCATGGCCTCAACGGTGCGATCCGTTGCACTGTCGGCTCTAGCGAAACACGGTAAAATCACTCGTCAAGAGATTCGTCGTTATCATAGATATGTGAAACAGATGAGTTTATTTGGCAAAGCGCAGTTTTTATCCGCAGCCTCACAGGTACCAGGAACGGGCAGAATCCGTACACTTGTTGCAGATATGATTCTGGCACACGCCTCACAAACCGCTGGTAAAATCTCTTTTACCGAAAGCTTAGATAGGGGCTATAAACGTATGCTCTCATCTTCTTTGCGTACTCAATGCGCGGTTCTGAGCAGTTTAAGCGAATATGACGAAACAACAGGCAGACAAAGTCAAGTGGGTGATATACCCTTTAAACTGGTACGTCACATTACACAAACGCGAAAAACACGGGGGCATTGGGAAAATACTCAAGAAAACATGTTCTGCATGAATGCCTTGATAAACTACGCTCGCATCTATGAAAAAGAGAAGCCTTTAATGACGGTGCGAAGTTGGCTAAATACAGAGAAATTGGGTGAAACTGCCTTTGACGATGTCAAAAATCCGCCGGTAAGCTTTACCCACGAGATGACGCTTGACGATCCGGGTAATAAAGCGGCCGTTAAACTCGAACGAGAAGGCCAAGGCCGACTGTATTACACGGTTCGATTAACCTACTCTGAAAAGACAGAAAAGGCGAAAACCGTTAATGCCGGTATCGAAATCCAACGCGAATATCATGTCAAACGTGATGGAGAATGGCTACGCTTAAAGAGCCCGATGAGTATTAAAACGGGTGAATTAATAAGAGTAGACTTGTACGTGTCTTTACCCGCACCACGTT
>JAYQWI020001407.1:0-4114 GCA_035871815.2 Candidatus Parabeggiatoa communis | reverse complement strand
AGATCGCTCAGCAGCAAAGTGATATGCGATGGTTAACCAATTATATCGGCAGCGAATACGATATCAGTGCCAGTGTTGATGAAGCAGCCGGGAACTTTGCTCATTATTACAAACTGTTCCGTGAACATTCTGACAATGTACACCGCTTTTTACGCAGCGGCCCGTTGCACTCCTTTTTGTTTTGTTGGTTAGCCAGTAAATACCAGGAACACACCGAGGGACAAACACAAAATGATGCAAGCAATGTCATGTTTCAAATCGGTGTTGAAGGGCAGGGCAAAAAGCGAATTATTGCCGAAAGTTCTGCCGAATGGCAGGAAACAACGCACAGAATCAGAGACGCTATCAGTCTTGACAGGCTTTCGCCAGAACAGCAAAAGGATATCAACAATCCCACTCTGTATGAAGCCGGTAGCGAGGCACTCGGCTCCAATTTGATTAAGGCATTGGAAACCCGCGGAAATTTTACTCGGCGACAATTGGTGCAACGGTGTGAAGACTTATTTGTCGAAACGGCACTGTTAGTGGGTGGCGCAATGGGGGATATTCTTCGCCAATTCAATCAACGTTTTGATGATTATATGGTGTTATACCACGCCATCCTTCTGCAAAAAAACGGTAGCCCGGCTGATTTCAAACAAGCCATGCAGTGTGCTACCCTCAAAGCGATT
Organism: Candidatus Parabeggiatoa communis; assembly: GCA_035871815.2. Classification (GTDB taxonomy): domain Bacteria; phylum Pseudomonadota; class Gammaproteobacteria; order Beggiatoales; family Beggiatoaceae; genus Parabeggiatoa; species Parabeggiatoa communis. Next base: position 3,443 of record JAYQWI020001407.1, on the reverse strand, counting down.
TCGCCTCCGCAACTGGATGACATCACGAATCGCCTTTTTGCGGATTTAGCCGGTGTCAAGGATTGTACCGCGCAACCGATTAAAAAGGCATTCCTTGAAATCATTACCGAAGATACCCAAGGCGATTATTTCAAGGCCTATTTAGACAAACAAGACGAAATTGATGCCACCAGTGTCAAATTACGCGATACTTATCGTGTGCGACTGATGGATGTTGATGCCGCTGGGAACGATAACGCTTCGCAAATCGGGATTGCTGGGGTTGCCGCACTGCATGACATCCCCGATATTACCGCACAATGCAGTGAAGTAAGACGACAGGCTCAAATAAAAAGACTGGCATCTCAAATCAAGCCCGATATCCCATTTCAAACCACGTTGCGTCAAGGGATTCTAAGTGGTGAGTATCAAATCGTGCAACAAGACACCGTGATTGGCACCGCCACGGTAGACGATAAAATTCGTGAAAATACACTGGTTATGATGTCGGGGCAATTTGAGGCTAATGAAATAGACACCGTTAAAGAAGCCGAACAACTCATTGCGGTATCAAACGCTGATGATGCACAACGGTTTACTTGGAAACGCACCGATTATGCTTTGGTAGGCAAAGCACTGAATTCGCAGGAAAAAAACGAGGTTGTCACCTTTAAAGATATCAATCTGCATTCATTTGAAGGCGCTGTACCGATTGCCGGTAGTTATCAATTGCAAGTTGACGGAGACACAGTAGGCGAAGTCACCCTCACAACAGAAACACAAAATAACACCGTGCCTACGATAGCGGGCACACTGAATACCAATGATTTGGACGTGATTGCGTCGGATGAAAAACTCACCCTGAAAAAGGGTGAACAAAGCTTTGATTGGCAAGCCAAAGAGCGTGATGACTTACTCCCCATTGTGCGCGATTATCGTGGCTTAAAACCGAGAGACGTGGCAGGAGATGAATTATGGCAACAACAAGCGGTAAGTGAGCAACAATTCGATCACTTTGTGGGCAAAAGCAATCAAGATGATATGATGATGCGTTTGCATACCTTGGTATTGGGCGAATATATGCTGGCTGCGCCAGATGGCAAGGTTGCACTAGACACGGCCGACTTATCCAAAATGTCGGGCCTGATTTTTGACCTGGTGCGGCGTATTGGCAATCCCAAAGTGAAAGCGTTGTTTACAAACAAACCGTCACCAGAATTACTGAATGATCCCAAAAGCGGCTTAAATGCCATCAATTTGAGTCAATATTATCCGGTATCCGACTCCGCTGAATTGAATACGGTGCTTCAGCATCATTATGCTGCTTGTAAAGAGTTATTGTCTATGCAAGATTATGTGCGCGAGATTGATCAACTGCGCCGCACTTTTGATCTGTTGCGGCACGACAAGAGTATTGAAATAAGGCTGATGAATCAAACACTTGAAGAAGATGTCAATTGCACCCAAAGCAATAACGAAGTGTTGTTGTGCAACGACGATGAGCGGGATCATCATGCCTTATTTGTTTATTTAACCGCACAAAGCGATGCCCAAAACGGATTGGAAAGTCTCAAGGCACTCTTGCCCGGTGACATTGGCGTATTAAGCCAAACGGGTTGGCATACCCAATTGCCGCTCTTTGTGACAACGGACAAAACGGTTAAATCGGATGCGTTTCCGGTGATTTCCCGTGAATCCATTGCATTGCCAGATTTTTCAAAATTGAAGGGGGGCATTCAAGGCATCCCTTTGCTTGAACTCTGTCTTAGCCTGATGACAACAATCGATTATGGAAAGTTTGGCGAGTTTCTTAGAAAGATTCACAATGATTTTGTGAAATTGAACAAAGAAGTTGAAGCGGCGGGTATTCCCCAAAAAGGCCAATCCATCTCTGACTACCTCAAAACCTTGTGGTTCACACATCCTACGCTGCGAAGCAACCTGATTTTCTTGAAATGGTTTAATTTGGGGTTGCAAGCTAAAAAACAAGGCAATGTTGCTGCTGCTTTGGGAACGGAATTTGGTGATTTTCTGAAGAATAAGAATAATTATAGTCAACTCAATTGGGATGAGGCCTTTGAGGGATTGGGAGAAATTGAAGGCCAATTTCCATTGAAGAACTTCAACATTAAGTTGGAACCCTTGTATTTTGAAAATGAATGGAGGAAAGTCTCGAATAGCAATAATCCACTAGCCATCCGCACGGAATTTGGTTTTACCATTGCACAAGATAATACGGGTAAACCCTGGCAGCTTGTTGGCATTGATTGGAAAAATGGGTATCAAGATCACATTTGATAAGCTTTAAACCTGACAGGTTTTTAAAACAGGTCAGGTTTGGCAACGACATCAAAGAATATAATATTATGATAGATCAAGAGGATTATTTGCTGGATTTGTTTTGGGATGTTGATAGCACTTTGCTTGATAAAGACAAAGATCAGCAATTTATTATTGAAAGAATTTTGAAATATGGCCGGCCCGAAACCATTCACTGGTTATGGGCAAACTACAGTGATCAAGCTATCATCGCCGTGGTGAAGTCTTCTAAAGTGATTGATAGAAAAACGGCTAATTATTGGGCAATTCATTATGACATTCCAAAAGAAGAGGTGCTATGTTTGAACAGGCTATTTCTACAGAAATGCTTTTATTGATGCAAAAACTGTCGTCTATTGATGAAATCAAAAATCACTTTTACTTGGCCGGTGGAACGGCCTTAGCTTTGCAGTATGGCCATAGAAAAAGCGAGGATTTGGATTTTTTGACTCAGACAACCTTTGATGTAGAAAAACTTTCTCAAATTATTTTATCGCTTGAAGGAACCATTATTAGCGAAGAAAAAGGTACTCTACATGCTAAACTTAATCATATTAAACTCTCGTTTCTTCACTACCCATACCCCCTTCTTCAGCCGTTTAAAGAATTTGTCGGTTTGCAAATAGCGAGTCTTGAAGATATTGCTTGCATGAAAGCGGTGGCGATTTCTCAAAGAGGTGAGAAAAAAGATTTTTACGATATGTATGAAATCTTGAAGCATATCAAGCCACTACATTTAAAACAGTTATTCTTAGCAAAATATTCGCAAAACAAGATCAACTGTTATCATATTTTGAGGTCCTTCTTTTATTTTGAAGATGCGGAAAATTTACCTGATCCAATCGTATTGGATGGTACCATATGGAGGGAGGTTAAGGCATTTTTTGTCAAAAAGGAGTCTATTTTGACAAAAGAACTTTGCTAGACTTCTTTTACTGTTTTCAGTTTAACCAACATTTTAGGGAGCCACACTATACTATGATTTATACACTCACCAACACCACTGATGATGAAGTCATCACTTCTCATCTCAAGAGTTTTTGGCTTTATGTGGGCTTTTCAGTGGATCCCGCGACGGGTTGGATAACCGTTAATTCGGGATATGCGGCTTTTGATTATTCTGAAGACTCGAATAATTTCACGCA
>JAYQWI020001406.1:0-6240 GCA_035871815.2 Candidatus Parabeggiatoa communis | reverse complement strand
CGCTATTACTTTTAATCTAACAGCCAACAGCATCAGGTGTTGTCTCAAAGTTCAAATCAGGTGGTGGTGACTAAGGAAGTTCCAAAAAAATAATTATCCCAATCTCTCATTCTCTGCGGCTCTGCGGCTCTGCGTGAGCCGACAGTTTGTTACAAATTATTGGTGTGCATAGAGTAGCCCTGCGGGATAATTTATTTTTTTGATATTCCTAACCTCTTTTTCCAAAAGCCAAAAGCGCAAAAATGCTGAACAGTAGAGATTCAAAAAAATGATATTCAAGAAAACCGTTTGAGCATAGATAAATTGCTGCTACGCTGCTCAAAGTTCGCTATTTTGTCACGCAAGGCGCTAATCAGTTTCTGATTCAATGAGATATGTCTTTCTTCTTCTACTGTTCCTTCAAGCACTTCTGCAAGTCTTCCTGCATTATTCAGCATCAATTCAAATGCCACTCGCCCTCCAAAGGGCCCCGGTAAGCGCATAAATAAAACTAATCCTTCTGTCGTAAAATCATCCATTTGGTGAGGATTAAAAGTGCCCGGTTCCATCATATTAGCAATACTAAATATAGCTTGTTGTACTTTAAGTTCACCAATCCCGTAATGATGGAAAACCTTCATCCTACCATACTGCAAACCTAAATCCTCAAATACCGTCAAAATGTCTCTTCCTGTAAACACGGATTGACGTTGTGCTACCACATACAACACAATAATCATTTCCGATTTTTTATCTTCCCTTTTTACGGAAGAAGCGGGAGGAGTCTGCACAACCGTTTTTTCCGGTTTATCGGAAACAGCAGGAAGCGTTTCTGTCTCTAAAAGACTATCCGTCTCCAATTCTTGAATGTCCTCGGTTTTAGGTGTCAGAACCACTTCTTTTTCCGGTAGAAGGGCCACAGTGTTCTGTGTTTTTATAACCTCCTCTATTTCGGGTATTGGCGCTAATTCATCAAGAAGGGGATCTTCAAACAACGGATCGGGCTTATTGTTAGATGAGAAATCTTGTAAAGGATTGTCAAAGTAATTATCAGCATATAAATCGTTTTCTGGGCGAGCGGCCATATCGATTTTTCGGCGACGACGACGACGACTGCCTTTACGTTTCCAAATCAGTAGGCTACCCAAAACGATAAGCGCAAAAACAATTAAACTTAAGATAAGGAAAAGGTTGTTCATAAACTTTTTTAGAAGACAAGGATTGTTTATAATATAGACAAGGATTGTTTATAAAAAAGGATAAAAGCGTTCTTAACCCCAATTTTTTATCCTTTATATAACAACAAGGATTTATAAAAAAGGATAAAAGCGTGCTTAACCCCAATTTTTTATCCTTTCTTATAACTAATCCTTGTCGTTATTAAGTCTTTACCATATCGACTGCCATGTCAATATCAACAGCGACTAGGCGAGAAACACCCGCTTCTTGCATGGTGACACCGATCAATTGATCAGCGATTTCCATCGTGATCTTATTATGGCTAATAAAGATAAATTGTACACGTTCTGACATCGCTTTGACTAATGTACAAAAACGGCTCACATTGCTATCGTCTAGTGGCGCGTCAACTTCATCAAGCATACAAAAGGGGGCAGGATTGAGTTCAAAAATCGCAAAAACTAATGCAATCGCCGTTAACGCTTTTTCGCCACCAGACAATAAGTGTATGTGCGTATTACGTTTTCCAGGTGGGCGTGCCATAATCGCAACGCCGGCCTTCAGGATATCATCGCCCGTTAATTGTAAACTGGCTTCGCCACCACCGAATAATCGCGGGAACATGGTTTGTAAAAAGTTATTCACTTGTTCAAGGGTTTGCTGAAAGCGTATTCGCGTTTCTTTGTCGATAGTCTTAATCGCATTTTCTAATGAATTTAAAGCCTGGTTTAAATCATCGGTTTGATTATCAAGATATTGTTTACGCTCATTTTGTTCTTCAAATTCCTCAAAAGCGGCCATATTGACAGAACCAAGACGTTCTAATTTACGCTCCACGGCCTCAATTTGGGCTTGCCAACTCTCTTCATCGGCATATTCGGGCAATTCGGCAACCAAGGCGACGGGGCTAAAATCGGTTTCCGCCAATTGTTCCTCAAGCGTTTGTCGGCGTACTTCATTGCCTTGACAAGTCATACGCGCTTTTTCAATAGCCGTGCGTAATTCATTGCAGCGTGTCTCAAGGCGTTGGCGTTCGCCTTCATAATCATTTAAAGCGGCTTCTAAATGTTCCACCGTTTGTTTAGCTTGAATAACCGCCTCTTCCGCTTCAGTCCGTTTATGTTCTTCTGCCGTTAATTCAGTTTGCCAGCCTTCAATAGGCCCAGCCTGTTTTTCTAAATTGTGTTGTAATTCAGAGTGTTGTGTCGTCAATTGTTCCAATTGGGTTTGCAAACGCGCTATGCTTTGCAATAAACGCGCATGATCAGTACGCAACGATTCGACTCGTACCTCAACTTTATGCCGTTCATCTTTAGCCGTTTGCCAAGTTTGACTCGTTTGAGCCACCGTTTCTTGCGATAAATCGCGCTGACGCGCTAACTCTTCTCGTTCATCGGCCAACTGCGCCATTTCTTCCAAAGCCGCATGTAACTTATCACGGGTTGTCGTTAAAGCTTCATTATCGTTTTGGATTTGCGTCGTCAATTCAGCCCGTTCATTCGCAATCCGTTCCAATTGCGCTTTGATATGTTCAAGACGCGCCTGTTTACCGCTATGCTGCGATTGTAACTGAGACAACTGTTGGCGAATTTCATTCACCTGCAACTGTGCTTGCTCACGACTGTTTTCACCCTCATGTAAAGCAATACGTTTTTCTTCTAAGCTTTGAGAAAGACTTTGCACCGTTTGTTCTAATACGCCCAATTGGATCGTGATATCATCAATCTCTTGCTTACGCGCTAACACCCCAACATTTTCATCCAAACCTTGCTGACTGTCCAACCAATTCGGGCCCAACCAAATGCCCATTGACGTGATGATCGATTCATGCGCCGCTAATTCAGTCCGTAAACGATAGGCTTCACTGAGCGTTTCAACACTCCATACCCCCGTTAATAACGTGGTTAAAGGCCAAGGGGCCTGTACTTTATCCAACAACAGCTTAGCCCCTTTTTTTGAAAGCGAGCCCTTTTCCCCAGCCTCCTTTCCTGATTTTCGCTTCCCCGTATCAAACACAGCCAGTACACCTTGCGGCGGCTTTTCCAAAGCCTGCTCAAGGGCCGCCATATCGGCCACACACAAGGCCTGTAAACGCGCCCCTAAAACGATTTCCACGGCCTGTTCCCAACCCGATTCGACTTCTAAAGACGAGGCTAAACGGGGTGCATCATGTAATCCTTGCGCGAGTAACCAGGCCTCTTTCTCCGCATCGTTTTTACCTAAAGCCGCCTCTTGCAACGTTTCCAACGAAGCCAAACGCCCACTGAGTTTATGGACATCTGATTGATGCGTTTGCAATTGTGCAGACTGCGCTTGCGTCACATCACGTAATTTGAGTACCGCCTCATAATGCGTTTTAAGCGTCGCCTCGGCCTCATCTAAAGTCGTTTGAACTTGCGCGATATCCTTTTCCAATTCAACAACCATCCGCTCCAAAGCCTTAATATCGATATCTTTCCCTTCTTCATCCAAACGCACCAAACGCTGCTTACTTTGATCTAACCGTTGCTCCAGATTTTGCATTCGAGTGCGTTCAACTTGGGCACGTTGCGTCGGCTCAGCCGAACGCTGATTAAACTCATCCCAAGCATATTGCAAATCTCGCAACTGATCTTCAGACTCATGCAAAGCCTGCACAGCCAAGTTTTCAGCCTCTAACGCCGTTGCCAATGCCGTCTCGTTTTCCTGTATATTGCTATCCAAATGAGCGACTTGCTGCTCATCGGCCCCAAGATTCTCTCGCCTCTCAACCTGCGTCGCTTCAAGTTGTTCCAAATCCCCTTGCAATTGCTCACACCGCTCATTAGCATGTTGAAGAGACTGCTCTAACCGACCGATTTCCGATTCAATGCCATAAAATTTAGCCTGCGCCTCATTTAAGGTATTTTGAGCAATCGTCTGCGCTTCACGCTGCTGTTTATGCGTCGAATCAAAATTCTGCAAAGCCAAGACATCTTTTTCTAATAAACCCCCTTGTTCCTCAATATACTGTTGTTGCTCCTGCACAGCCGAATCAAGCGCATACCAGCGTATCGCTTGCAATTGTGCCTTCAACAACTGTTCAGAATTTTTAAGTTCTTGATATTTTTCAGCTTGTTTCGCCTGCTTTTTCAACTTATCCAATTGTTTACCTAATTCATTACGCACATCATCAAGGCGCGCCAAATGTTCGCGCGTATGATTCATCCGCTGCTCAGTTTCCTTGCGCCGCTCTTTATATTTCGATATCCCCGCCGCCTCCTCCAAAAACACCCGCAATTCGTCAGGTTTAGCCTCAATCAAACGCGAAATCATCCCTTGTTCAATAATGGCATAACTGCGCGGCCCCAACCCCGTGCCTAAAAAAATATCCGTAATATCCTTACGTCGGCAACGCACGCTATTGAGAAAATACGTCGATTGCCCATTACGAGACAATTGTCTTTTAACCGCGATTTCAGAATGTTCAGGATATTGAGGCACATTAACCTCTTCAAAAACCAATTCAATTGAAGCTTGATCAATCGGTTTACGTGTACGCGAGCCATTAAAAATGACATCACTCATAGCCGAACCGCGTAATTGCTTAGCCGAACTTTCGCCCATCACCCAGCGAACCGCATCAATCACATTAGATTTACCACAGCCATTAGGGCCAACCACCCCCACCCGATTGCTCGGAAACGACAAAGTCGTATGATCAACAAAAGATTTAAAACCAGAGAGTTTAAGTTTACTAAGACGCATTGTGTCAGTTATCAGTTATCAGTTATCAGTTATCAGTTATCAATGAACAGTTATTACTTATTATTTTATACTCAAGCATAATAGTTGTCATTCGAGTTTGTTACTTATTCTGGCTCGCTATCAATTTATACTGCCAACCGCCACAATTTGCGCTTTTGCTTTTTGATAAAAAGCCTTTATAATGCTATGGATATATTGGGTTAGTCACCTTTAGGTGACTTGAGCTTTTAGACAACTGCTTTAGCTGTTGGCTTGTTAATAATAGCGACCTTATGACGATGCTAAGTATAATACAACGGTATTAAGTACAACAAATTACTGGGATAAACGATTAGTACAACAAATTACTGGGATAAACGAATTAAAAATATTAGGGATGAGAATCCATGCCTATTTAGTCAGTACATTGAATTCGTCAATTCATACCCTGATCTCAGTTTTCCAAAAGTTCTTAATTCGTTTATCCCAGTAATTAGCTGTGCTGAACTACGTTTCGTTGTACTAACATAGAATAACCAATGACTCATTGAGGCCTTAGAGGCACACACAAGCCCCGACACCCAGCGGTATCTTGCCCATATCGCTATCGTTGAAATTTATTCGAGTGGTGGTGATGCGATGCAAAGATATCGTCATCTTCATCAACAATATCCGATACGTGAATTTAATTTTGTCAATACGGAACATGAAACTGCCCGTTATTTTATAATTTAATCAATCACTTATTAAATATAAATTCAACAACGCTGTACCACATTATAAATACAAAGGAAAATTAAAATGGCTTATGGTACTTTCAAATCAGTTGAAGACGTCGCAACAAAATTTGATATTGAAGTCGCAGAGACTACGATATTTATTGGCGCAAAAACATTAGTAATGCCAGAACTGTTATTTTCTATTGTCGAAAATAATTTAAGAGATAAAATAAGTTATGTCTCTGAGTATGCAATTTGTGAAACCATTATTCGTCCTATTCTGGATATAGTGGCACAAAATTACCCTCTAAAAGTCTGGTCACATATTCCTTATAATGTGGACAAAGAAAAAGGGCTAGTGGGAGAACCGGATTATTTAATCGCTCCAAAAAATAAATATGGTGGTATGGTAAGCCCTGCTTTGTGTGTTATAGAAGCGAAAAAAGATAACTTTGATGAAGGCTGGACACAGGCTTTAGCAGAAATGGTGGCTTCTTCTCTACTTGATGCAAAAACTTGTTATGCGATAGTGACCACAGGTACAGTTTGGCAATTTGGAAAATTAAAAAACGCTATTTTTATTGTAGACCCAACACTCATATCTGCACCAACCGATTTACAGCGACTTTTTAATATCATTAATTGGGTATTTAATGAA
>JAYQWI020001405.1:0-2981 GCA_035871815.2 Candidatus Parabeggiatoa communis | reverse complement strand
TTTAGCGTCTTTAGCGTCAAAGCGCGTTTTCTGTTTAGCTTAAATCATTAGAAGTCAATTTCGCGCTTAAATATTCGCGGTTAAGACGGGCGATATGGCTAACCGGAATATTTTTTGGACATTCAAAAGCGCAAGCGCCTGTATTTGTGCAAGCGCCAAAGCCTTCTTTATCCATTTGAGCAACCATCTTTTCTACCCGAGTTTGTTTTTCTATTTGCCCTTGTGGCAATAGGGCTAAGTGTGAGACTTTGGCGGCGACAAACAACATGGCTGAAGCGTTTTTACAGACAGCGACACAGGCTCCGCAACCAATACAGTCGGCCGCTTCAAAAGCTTCGATGACGATATTTTTAGGAATCGGTATCGTATTGGCATCGGGCGCTGAACCGGTATTAACCGATATGTAACCACCGGCCTGAATGATTCTATCGAAAGCGGATCGATCAACGATTAAATCTTTTAAAACGGGAAAGGCTTTGGCTCGCCAAGGTTCGACATAAATCGTGTCGCCGTCTTTAAATGAGCGTAAATGTAATTGGCAAGCTGTAATTCCTTGATCGGGGCCGTGAGGCCGGCCATTGATATAGAGACTACACATGCCACAAATCCCTTCCCGACAATCGTGATCAAAGGCTACCGGATCGTCTCCCTTTTTTAATAAGTCTTCATTTAAGATATCTAACATTTCAAGGAAAGAGAGATCAGGAATCATTCCTGTGAGGGTGTAATCGACCATTTTGCCGGGCGTTTCACGGTTAGGTTGTCGCCAAATTTTGAGATGGAGTTTCATGGTTTTTTAAGTTGCTGAGTCAAAAGAGAGGTGATTTGGTTTTTAAACCAATCCGTTTGAGATAATTTTTCCTTATTTAAATGTTGTCTCTCCAGTAGTTCTCGTCCATAATCTTTAGCCGGAAAAACTTTATAAAATGTTTCAAAATCATCGCTTTGTAAAAAAGCTAATATCTTTTCCGCGTTTTCTTTGAACTGTTTTTTTAACTTGGCCTGTTTATTTTCCTTAAAAAAAGGATATCCATTTCTGGCTCCGACGATGCCGAAGGCTATCTTGATTTGATTTTCGGTTTTACAGGTTGTTAAACGATCAATATACGCGGCTTTATCAAAATCCTGTTGATGGGTTTGGAAATAGTCTGCCAAATTATCAGGATGATAAAAGTAATTTTCGATACTATAATAATCGAGTATCAATACATTAGGATAAGTACGACAGATTAACTGAATTTCTTCATCTGTCACAAAATCTCTATCCATCAATCCATGATAATGCAGATTTTGAGCTTTATAAAACACATCGTTTTTATCAATCGCGGTAAAAAAAACGGTGTCTTTTATGCCAATGCTATTATAAAAAGGCGTATCCGTATTTTCAGAAAAAAGGATTGTTTTCCCTGAAACGACTTTGGAAAGAAACGCTTTACTCACTGCAATCTCAAAAACCTCATAACGATTTTTAGGTTGAGGGAATAAAATTTGAGGCTGATCAAAATTCAAGTTATTAAAATCAATAATGGCTGCATGATCAACTTGATTCGCATAGTCAATAAAGCCGAGTGAATGACTGGCTGTCCATAATTGGCAACCCTCCGGTATCCAATTTTCCACCACTTCTTTTAATAAATCATATTGCAGTTTGGTATTGAGATGTAAATCCATCTCGTCAATATAATAGATCGTATCTTGATAGAAATGCCTTCTGCTCAACATGTTGATTAAAATGTTGAACACTTCTTTTTCGCCATTGCCTAAATAGTTGTAATGGATATCAGACTTGCCCTTTTGAAAGATAATCTCAGCGACTTCTTCGTCTAGCGGGGGAATCAATTCCAATAACATTAATGTGGTGTCGTTGCCTTCTCCAAAGATTCTGGTAAACGCTTCATTGACAGGATGGAGGTATTTGGGTTTAATTTGAGAAGCGGTTTGATCTGAACGGTAAAACTCTTTCAAAATTAAACTGGTTATTCGATTAATGTCATTTTCAAAACGGTTATCTCTTTCGATATACATTCTTGGGCGATCAAAATCCTTATCAAAAAATTTAACAGGGCTCATTTGATCAAGTGATTTTCGTAATAGTCTGGGCACTTGCCTTAAGCTGCTTCTACCATAAAATGTACTGGGTTTCAGATTATCAGGCCCTTTTTTATCATCAAGCCGAGTGATCGTTTGACGATTACTCAATTCTATTGTCACCTGAAAATCATTCTCGGTATTTTTCCGATAATAAGTAGGCGGCAGCGTGGTATCATCTTTCGTTTTAGACGAGACTGCTTCAAAGCCATCAAAAATAGACGATTTACCGCTACCATTGGCACCGATGATTAAAACCAATTTTGGAGGAATGGTTTGATCGCTTAAATCAAGGGTTAAGTCTGTAAACCGTTTAAAATTAGTGAGTTGTAGTTTTTTAATAAACATAATATTCGGGTTAAATTGAGAGAGTAATGCAATGTGGGTGATATGATAGAACATTGATGACGCGGATTGTCATGATTGACACTTGTTTTTTTTAATCCGTTTTAATCCGCGTTAAAAAACGGCCCTTATCAGTTTAATCAGCGTTCTATCTTTTCTTATTGAAACGGATTTTAAGGGGACACCAAAAATAATGGGGCTTTGAACGTCGCCGAGCTATGTGACTTCGTTTCCATTATTGTTAAAGGGCGAACACGATCGGGCTGCGCTTGCGTGTTCGCCCTCCCTAAAATCCGTTATAATCAGTATCTTTTTAAGCAACCTTCACCACATCATTATCAGCATCATACGTGACGGCTCCTTGATCTTGTAACGATTTCATCGTTGCCTTTAAGGACTCGGCATAGCCTAATTTTCCCCAGGGGCCATCGGGATTTGTCATCAAAAAAGATGAGGATTCACCACCAAAATCACGCAGTATTGAAAGCATGGATTCTTCTATGTCAGTCATGGTTGATTACCTTTTTAATTGTCACTCTTGCCCTAGC
>JAYQWI020001404.1:0-4863 GCA_035871815.2 Candidatus Parabeggiatoa communis | reverse complement strand
ATAGAGTTAGGCGCGTACTTCGCGTAAGAATTCAGCAACCCAACCTGTTGTGGCCCCATGCCATCACCAATCATAATGATGACGTTTTTAACGCTTGTCGAATTGCTGCCATAGCACAACGATGTCAAGGCCGACATGAATAGGACTAGGATGCCCCCCTAAATTTGTAACTATTTTATATTGCTATCATTTTTTTGAGTCCTCAAGTGGTGAATGATGAAGTACAACAGTACAACGAATTAAGAAACGAAGTTCAGGCGCATTTTGAAAAGTCATCAAAATAAATCTTGAAGGCGCGATTTTCAAACAAAATTTGCCGTATTCTTGGAGTGCAAAATTTATTTTGCGACAGCCTCTTGGAGTGCAAAATTTATTTTGCGACAGCCTCTTGGAGTGCAAAATTTATTTTGCGACGGCCAAGACTGATAATGACCTTTTTTTTGGGAATGCGCCCCGAAGCCAATAGCTGTTGGCTTAAAAATTTTATAATAGCGACCTTATGACGATGCTAAGTATTAAATATAAAAATACCTTAAACCATCGTGCGCTGCATAACAATCTCGCGCACCCAACGCTGCATTAATATGACGGTATAAACCCAGCTATCTCCTTGTTTTTTAATGACATCATGGTTTTTTAACACCTTTAAAGCGTGCTGTAATGCGTGATCAGACAAGTGTGTCTGCACACCTAATTCTACTACAGTTAAGCCGTCGGGGGCAGGTGCGAGTCTTTTTAGGATAAGAGGTTGCACGTCATCAACGGTGGCCTGTGCCCACACGCCGGCAAAATAGGCATTACCATCGCGGAATAAGGCTTTTGATTCAATCACGGCTTGCACGTCGGCAAGGGTAAATCGCCGTTCTCGTTCGGCCCCTTCTTCAAATGTTTGCCGATTAAAGCGGCTGACGAGGGCGTGACAGATTAATTGGACTAAATAGGGTTGGCCTCCAGTCAATTGGATAATCTTGTCAATGGCTTCGGCATCATAATCTAGCGGAAAATCGGGATTCGGTTGGATAATCAATTGTCGCGCTGCGCCGTGCGTTAAAAAGCTGACGGGAATGGCGGTGACGCTGCCAAATAAGGGGTGCCAGTAGTCATGGCACATTTCTTCTAAATTATGCAACCCGGCAAAGGCCATGATAAACCAAGGATAGGTTTGAATAATACCCCGCCAAAATTCTAATAAATTGGGATCAAAATACCCTTTTTTAATCCCGTCTTCTATGATTTCAAATTCATCGACAGTGATTAACAAGCGTTCATTTTGCACTTGTTTGTTTAATCGTTCTAGGAAATGTATAAAGGTAATATTAAAATCGTCATCTGAAAAATCGTTTGATGTGGGTTGGCCTAATGCGAGTTGTTGCTCGGGTGTGAGGCGATCATAGCAGGCTAAGGCTAAACTATAGATTAATTGACCCGTGCTTTTTATGGATTTGCGTAGCTGCATATTAAAATCAACAATGTGGGAGTGATGACTAAAACGTGCGCCTAAATTCTTTAATATAGAGGTTTTGCCCATGCGTCGATGTCCATATAAAATGACTGACGGGGCTTCGGGAGCCGTCCATAATTCTTCTAGGCGGAGCATGACATCATCGCGCCCAACAAATAATGCGCCAGTGACGGGGTTGCCGGCAACATAAGGATTCGTGACGGGTTCGGTTAAGGCAAATTGCCCTAATTCGCCGCTGGCTTCGATGAGAAGCGGTTGCCATTGTTCAATAATCGCCTCAATAATAAAGCGTTCTGGTTCACTGACTTCGGTGTAGATATAGTCTTCCAGTTCTTCCAGATTATCCGCAGCACGGGCAAGGGCGGATAATTTATTGACGCGACTGGTGGAATCTTGATAAATCGCCACTTCTGTCCCAATCTGGCCTAAACGCCTGAGGGCAATCATGACGCTTGGACGAATCGCGGTGTGAGGTTCCGGTAAATCGGCGATGAGAGTTTGGGCCTGAATTAAGTCAGTGAGGTTTTGATAGTTTAAAAAGCGGGTGAAGGCCACAAAAGATTGACTGATTTCTGCCCCGTTGGGATAGTGCTTTATATTAGTGTAAGCCTCTTTTGCCCAAGCTTGCTTTAATGTGTCAAGGGGCGAGACTCGATCTGGTTTGTATAATGCGTAGAGTAGGGCAGCGAATTGGGTTAAAGGGGTGCTGCGTTTTTCGCGGAAAGGGTTTGTTAGCCACCAGACTAATTTTTCGCTGGTATTAGCAAGCCAATTATCAGAAAAATCAATTTTGACTTGTTTTCCAGCTAATTCACCTAAAAGTAACGAACGATAGTTGGGCACATATTTCCATTGCCAACCTACTAACGGAGCAAACACATAAGTATTTAATGCAGCATTGCCAAGTATCCCATTATAAATAAAATGCAAAGGTTCTTCTTTTTCATGTAAATAGTGATACAAGATTTTTTGCATGAGCCAACGTTGAAAAGGATTACTCATTATTTCTGCGAGTTGACAAAGCCCTTTTTGTTCATTTTGTTGCAAGCTTTTATTTAAGATTTGACGTATATCTAATAAAGGTAGAACGATCAATTCATCCCAAAACAAGGGGTGTTTTACTTTACCTGAAATACTTAGTAAGCTGAGAAGCCATTGTATGGGATAAAACATGGCTCGTGATGCTCCCACGCCCACTGCCACGCCGACTGCCACGTCGTCTCCCACGCCGATTGCTACACCGAATGCTACACCGATTACCACACCGCTTGCCATGTTGCCTCTCATACCACCTAGCACGCCGAATGCCACGCCGACTATCACGCCGCCTGCCACGCCGATTACCACGCCGATTACCACGCCGATTACCACGCCGTCTGTCACGCCGCCTGCCACGCCGCCTGCCACGCCGCCTGCCACGCCGACTATCACGCCGCCTGCCACGCCGAATGCCACGCCGAATGCCACGCCGCCTGCTACATCGCCTGCTACGCCTAGCACGCCGCCTGCCACGCCGAATGCCACGCCTATCATTACTTTAAATACCTGTGCCAATATATCAACTGAAATACCAAAAATAAAATATTCCATCAAAGGAAAGGGAACTGCAAGCAATAAAGCAATAATAGGAGCCATTAAATACAAATTACGGTAAGCGAGAATATGTCGAGTGCTAAAAAGAGCCTCTTTCCCTTTTCCCGTTTTATAAAGCTCAGGATCAACTTGATACAAATAACATTTCAATGCCGTGGGACGAAAAAATACCCAATACGCTAATAAAAAATAATGGCGGGCTTTGCGCGGATTTAAACAGGCGGGGAGTTCGCCTCGGTAGGTGGGGAAGTTGGGCATAGGGGTTTCTCGAATAACGACAAGGATTGTGAATAACGACAAGGATTGTGAATAACGACAAGGATTGTGAATAACGACAAGGATTGTGAATAACGACAAGGATTGTGAATAACGACAAGGATTAAAATCTATAACGATAAGGATTAGATATAAAGCTTAGCACCTATCGCTTTAGTAGATCAAATTAACAAAATATTATCCTTTCTTATAAACAATCCTTGTCGTTATCTATATATTTTATCCTTTCTTATAAACAATCCTTGTCGTTATATAACACCTTAGCCAATTCTTGTACACCGGCCGGATGCCCTTGACTGTCTTGCCAAATGGTTTCAATCTCCGCATCAGTAAAGTCTATACCGGTTGAGCGAAGGCGTGTTTTGATAAAAGTGCGAACTTCTTGTTGTGAAAAGGGCGGCATGTCTATGATTTGACAAATACCGGCTAATGGCGACGCTTCCAAAGGTGAATCAGGAAATAAATCGGCTAGGGGAAAATGACTCGCAATCAATAATGTCAATCGCCCATCTTCAGCCAACCCTCGTAATTCCAATCGTTCATCGCCACTAAACAATTTATTCGTCATACGCCCAATATTATCAAGGCATAACACATATCGCTTATCCCGCAAAGCCCGCTGCAACTCAAAACCACGACATTCTTCAATACCTATCTCACTACACAAGGCTTTAAAAAAATCACCTTCATCATGGACAATTTGCATATCCAAATAAATACTATCAGGGGCTTTTTGGAAAATATGGTATAACAGCGAAGATTTACCCGTTTTCTCCGCGCCAATTAATGACAGATTCGTCCCTTTATTTAATTCATCAAATACCTTGTTCAGTAATTGTTCTTGTTCAAAAAAGCGGTCGGAGTCGGTAATCCGCCCTTGATCATTAAAAGGATTTGGAGGCGTTTTTTTAAAGCGGGCAAGTGCGTTTTTGAATTGCCATTTTTTGTCAGCGGGTATTTTTTCCCATAAAAACCATATTCCAGTGACGATAGTTAATAAAAGGGCTAAAGCTTGCACCCAGTCATTGCTTATAAATTCTTTGAACATAACGATTTATCTCTTTTCTAAACTAAGCCTCAATGTTTAAGGAACTACAAGAATTTTATATAAAATATATTATAACCTTGCACACCCCAAAAAACCGCAAAATAAATTTTGCACTACAATAAATCGCAAAATAACAATGCACTCCAATAAACCGCAAAATAAATTTTGCACTCCAATAAAACGCAAAATCAATTTTGCACTCCAAAAAACAGCAAAATAAATTTTGCACTCCAAAAAACCGCAAAATAAATTTTGCACTCCAAAAAACCGCAAAATAAATTTTGCACTCCAATAGCAGCAAAATAAATTTTTAACGAAAATCGGGCCGCAAAATCAATTTGGATTGAAAATCGGGCCGCAAAATCAATTTGGTTTGAAATCCTTTATTATATAGAATCCTTGTCATTATGGACTTTATCATCATAGACACCGAAGGCAAAGATGAATTAACTGAAATAGCGATTGTCGATAGTCAAGGCAATCT
>JAYQWI020001403.1:0-4826 GCA_035871815.2 Candidatus Parabeggiatoa communis | reverse complement strand
TCCAACGCTTGCCCTAAGTTTTTTGTCACATGCAGCACTTGTGCCGCTATCACTATATCAAAACGATGGCTTTCGTAGCCTTGTTCGGTAGGATGCTGTTCTATATCCAACAAGCGATATTCAAGATAGGGGTATTCACTGAATTTTTGTTTTGCCTGATTCAAAAAAGAAGGGCCAACATCAGTAAAAACATAATGGGTTCTTTGCGGGGGTAATTCCGGTAATAAGTAGGCCGTCGTCGCACCCATTCCGCCCCCAATTTCCAAAATCCTTAACTGTTTTTCTGGGGATAAGGATTTGACAATCTGTTTGATGCCGGCTTGTTGTAGTCTACCAAAATATTGAGATTCTGGTGAGCTTTGATATAAACGTTGCAGAGCCTCAAAACCCGTTCCAGTAAAGAGTAATGCCCTCGGGTTTTCTTGACCGGTGAGTATGGCCGCAAATCTTTCGCCACAGAGTTCGACAAGTTCTACCAATTCCGGTGCTGTTGTCCATTTGGTCTTGACTTCCTTGAGCAATACTGCAAGTTCCTCTTTTGAAAAGGGAATAAGATGACTGAATTGTTCACCCTGTTGTTGTAAATGGCCTTGCTCTACCAGGGCATTCAAACAACGAGGCAGTAATTGCCTGTAAAAAGGTAGAATAGAAAATTGCTGAAGCAATTCGTTAGCAGAATACTGTTGGCTAGGATCACTAAATGCACCGAGTTCTCTCAGCGCCAAATTCACATAAGCCACAGACAAGCGATTCAATTCTTGGTATTTTTCAGCATAAGCCGGATTATCAAATGCCGCAACGCCCTGTTGTGCTTGTTGATGAGTTGCTTCTATTAGTGATTTCCACAGTTGTGAAGAAGCCGTTATGACCGGCTGTTGATCGGGCTGATTTTCTATACCCTGTTTGGGGGCCTCTATCCAATAACGCTGGCGTTCAAAGGGATAAGTCGGTAAGGGCAAGCGATAACGCTGTTCATCGGCATAAAATGCTGACCAATTCACCTTTATCCCAGCCAGCCACAATTGGCCTAATGTCTTTAATAAAAAGGCACTGTCTGAGTGTTCTTCTTTAGGATGACGTAATGAAGTCAACACCTGCAGCCCGCTGTTATCAGGATGTCGTTTCGCCAATGTACTTAAGGTGCGCCCTGGGCCGACTTCTAGCAGAATCTGTGAGGGTGTTTGCAATATCGCTTGTAATCCGGCAGCAAAGCGTACTGTGTGACGCAGATGTTTGACCCAATAGTTAGCATCCGTGGCTTCTTGCTCACTGATCCAAGTCCCAGTCACATTAGAAATAAAGGGGATTTTGGGTGGTTTTAACGAGATGCTTTGCACCTGTTCCAGAAAGGCGCTCAAAATGGGCGACATCATTTCCGAATGAAACGCATGAGAGGTGTGCAAACGTTGACATTCCACACCTTGTTCTGCCAATTGCGCGGTCAATTGTTCCACGGCTTCAAGCGTTCCCGACACCACGCTTTGGGAAGGCACATTAATAGCCGCTAAATCAATATTTTGATTCAGTAAGGGCCGTATTTCCGCTTCTGTAAGGGGTACCGCCAGCATCGCCCCGGCCGAGACGGATTGGATTAAGCGTCCCCGCGCCGCGACTAATATTAAGGCCTCTTCTAAAGTCAATACCTGGGCTAAACACGCTGCGACATACTCACCGATACTATGCCCTATCATGGCTTTGGGTTGTAGACCCCAAGTTTTCCATAATTGCGCCAGTGCATATTCAATGACAAACAGGGCAGGTTGGGTAATAGCGGTTTGTTTGAGTTTTTGGGTAGCAAGCTCGGTTTGTTGTTCCTGATTGGGATACAATACGGTACGTAAATCCAATCCAAGATGTGGTTTGAGAAATTCGGCACACTGGTCAATCTGTTCACGAAACACCGGCTCAATTTGATACAGTTCTAAACCCATATTAACATACTGGGCCCCTTGTCCAGAAAACATAAACACCACCGCAGGTGCTTTATCACTTTTGACAGTTTGAGTCAAAACTCGTTTAGCATCCCGTGTTTCCAATGCCTTGATTGCGTCTTCAAGCGTTTCACAAACTAACATGCGACGCTGACTCAAAGCAGTGCGCCCGACTTGATAGGTGTAAGCCACATCAGCTAAATTCAGGTCAGGATGTTGTTTAAGATGTGCCACTAACTGAGTGCTTGCCGTTTCGATGGCCGTGTCCGTTCTGGCCGACAGGAGCAGTAATTGCCCTGGCCGGTTCGATTTTTGGGTTTTGGATTTTGGATAAGGGGCTTCTTCTAATATCACATGCGCATTGGTACCGCCTATGCCAAAAGAACTGACTCCGGCGCGGCGAGGCAGGCCAACCGTTTTCCATTCAGAAAGTTCGGTATTGATATAAAAGGGGCTATTAGGCAAATCCAGTTTCGGATTCGGTGTTTTAAAATGCAGAAGTGGGGGTATTAATTGATGTTTAAGGGCTAATACGGCTTTAATTAAACCGCTTACACCAGAGGCGGCATCTAAATGGCCAATATTGGTTTTAACACAACTGATAGCACAATAGCCTTTTTTGTCTGTCTTGGTACGAAACGCTTGTGTCAAGGCAGCAATTTCAATGGGATCGCCCAGTGGGGTGCCGGTACCATGCGTTTCAACATAACTGATGGTTTCAGGGGAAACCTCAGCCAGGGGTAAGGCTTCTGCAATCACCCGTGTTTGGCCCGCCACACTCGGCGCAGTGTAACCTACTTTTAAAGCACCATCATTGTTAATGGCAGCACCTCTAATAACGGCATGAATCGTATCACCCTCATCTAATGCGTCTGTTAATCTTTTTAGCACCACAATACCGGCACCACTACCAGCAATCGTGCCGCCCGCTTTAGCATCAAAAGCACGGCAATGTCCATCGGGTGAAAAGATCATACCTTCTTGATACCAGTATCCTGACTCTTGTGGGAGAGAGATACTGGCACCACCGGCTAAAACGATATCGCATTGATAGTCTAATAGGCTTTGATAGCCCATGGCGACGGCCACTAAAGAAGTCGAACAGGCGGTTTGTATTGAAACACTGGGCCCACGCAAATTGAATTTATAAGAAACGCGGGTACAAACAGAATCAGTACTATTACTCAGGCCAATTTGAAAATCGCCCATCATTTTCCTGAGTTCATGATTGGCAAACAGGTTATTGAATAAGTAAGTATCAAGCGTACCCACACCACCGTAAACGCCAATTAAACCCGTATAGGTTTTTGGATCATAACCCGCGTTTTCGAGTGCTTCCCAAGCGCATTCTAAAAAAAGACGTTGTTGAGGATCCGTGATTTGTGCTTCTGTGGGACTCAAACCAAAGAAGGCGGCATCAAATTCAGCGACATTATCCAATACCCCCTTAGCTTTGACATAATGGTTGTCCTTTAAGACGGCAGGATCAATGCCCGCATCAATCAGTTCTTCATCTGAAAAAAACGTGATTGATTCTACGCCATTTTTGAGGTTTTTCCAAAATTCATCCGTATTTTTAGCCCCCGGAAAGCGGCCAGACATGCCGATAATGGCAATGCTTTGTTCGTTGATGTCGTCGAGAGTTGAATCATCCATTTTTTTAATTATTTAAAATATTTAAAATAGTTAGACTTACTTAAGTTTTTCTCTGATCGCAGTGCAAACGGGCGCATTTCTAAATCTTGAAGGCCCGATTGGAGTGCAAAATTTATTTTGCGATAGCCCGATTGGAGTGCAAAATTTATTTTGCGATAGCTTGGAGTACAAAATTTATTTTGCGATATTGGAGTGCAAAATTTATTTTGCGATAGCTTGGAGTGCAAAATTTATTTTGCGATAGCTTGGAGTGCAAAATTTATTTTGCGACGGCCAAGATTGATAATGACCCTTTTTTTGGAAATGCGCCCAGCGCAAACTAAAGTTTGCACTCCAATTTCGCAAACTAAAGTTTGCACTCCAATATCGCAAACTAAAATTTGCACTCCAATCTCGCAAACTACGCGTTCTATTTTATTTAGGATTAGCGGCGTTTTTTTCGCCGTTGCTGTCTTGCTTCTTTGGTTTTGGCTGCCCGATGATCAAAGTCTTCTTGAAAAACGGGTTCATGTTGTTCTGTGAGCGAAGACGCTAAATAATCAGCTAAGGCACTGATGGTGGGATATTGAAACAGCGCCAATACTGGCACCTCTCGATTTAATACCGTTACCAATTTTTCTTGCGCTTGTACCAACAATAAGGAATGAGCCCCTAACTCAAAGAAGTTATCCTGTATGCCGATTTGATTGACACGCAACAGAGCCTTCAAAACGGTTTCGATTTGAGTTTCGATTTCAGTTTGGGGGGCAAGGTATGAAGTTTCCAAGCTTGCAGATTCCGATTCTGGTTGAGGTAAAGCTTTTCGATCTATTTTACCGTTAGGTGTCAGTGGCAAGGCTTCTAGTCGGACAAAGGCTGAAGGTATCATATAATCCGGTACTTGATTTTGCAAAAAACGACGCAGTGTTGTGGTAGAAAGCATCTGTTGGGGTTTAGCAACAAGGTAGGCAATCAAACGTTTATCACCGGGGATATCCTCGCGGACGATGACGATCACGTCTTGCACAGTCGGATGTTGACTGAGTGCTACCTCAATTTCTCCCAATTCGATGCGAAATCCCCGGACTTTGACTTGGTGATCAATGCGCCCTAAAAATTCTAGGTTACCATCGGGCCGATAGCGCACTAAATCCCCCGTTTTGTACAAACGGTTCTTTGGATTATCACTGAAAGGATTAGCAATAAATTTTTCAGCATTGAGTTCAGGACGATTTCGGTAACCCCGAGCTAAACCGATAC
>JAYQWI020001402.1:0-5190 GCA_035871815.2 Candidatus Parabeggiatoa communis | reverse complement strand
AAACGCACACAATCCCCACATTTCCCGCTCACTGTAGTCTTGTTCTTCACACAGTGCTTTAAATAAAGTGACTTTCCAGTTTAGTCGTTCTTGGGGCGACTTTTGAGTTTCCAATGCCTTTAAGTGAACTTTCACTACCATGGCAAATGGATTGCGTGAATTGTCCAATTCGGCCAATTTGTCTTGATAATCCAACAACTTCACCATGGAAAAACAAAACGATAACTCACTACCCAGTGTTTCGTAATGATAACTACGCGGCCGCCAGACTTCGATATCGTCACCTAAAATGGCTAAACTGGTTACTTGGGGGCCATAGCGATCATAAAGCCGATAGTGGTAAATGAACATACGCTCTTCAAATCTGCTGTCTCTTTGAGACTGCACTTCAATGTGAATGTACAGTAAAATCTCATGCCCATTTGTAAGCCAGACTTTCACCAATTTGTCTACACGCCGCGTCTTGGTAACGGCATCTCTCATCACCTTTTGAAGCTCTTGTTCCAGAAATTCGGGCTTCACCGTCCAATCAATTTCCTGATGTACCTTCGGAAAAAAGAAGATCATAAAGTCTTCAAAAAACTGTTCAATGATCTCTTTCCAAGGACTGTCATATTCTGTTGCGTTTTTTTGGGTCATCTTTATCCTTATTCAGTGAGTGGATATTATTGTCCAACGCTTTTTTCAACACAGAGATCACAGAGATACACAGAGTACCACAGAGTCTCATTTAGATTTAGAAATAAACGCTAAAAATGCTTAAAAAAAACCTTTTGCGCCTCTTGCGCCTCTTGCGTTATTTTTTGCATATTGTACGCCTCAAACAACCACAAATTTCTGCAATCTGTTCTTGTTTAAGAAAGCGATGAAAAGGTAAACCTAATAAACTTCGGGCTAATTCTTTTGTGACAGTGAGCTGTGTACTGCCATCTGGTGCGATTTGTTCTGCGCCTGAAAAGGCGGGGTGTGCCGATAAGGGGGGGCAATACCAACGCCGTGTTGGTATGCCGTGTTCTAATAATGTGGCCGTTAATGCAGATAAGTCACTGATATCAGATATTTTAACCGCTAAAATGGCAGGAATCAGATTGTTTGGGGTACGTTGTACACTCACTTGTTCTATAACACGTAGATGCTCAAGGTAATCATGCCAAATTTTTTGACGATGTGCGACGATTTGGGGCCAACGCGCTAATTGTGCTAAACCGACGGCTGCATGGTATTCACTTAATTTGGCATTGCTACCGCATTGGGTAATGAGGCCGTTTTCAAAACCAAAGTTACTCAGTCTTCTTATCTTATTGATCAACTCGGCAGATTGGGCTACCACTAATCCCCCTTCACCAATGCCAAAGGGTTTAGTGGCATGAAAACTAAAGGTTATAATACAACGTTGCCCAACCGCTTGGCTACCAAAAGCGGCGGCCGCGTCTATTAAAACAGGAATACCTGTCTCTTCACTCAATTGATCCCATTCTGCCACCGGCTGTGGACAGCCAAAAGCGGCAACGGGCACAATCACATCAACTTTTCGTTTTTTAAACTTTTTAAGCTTTTTAAGCACTTGACGCGCAATATCGGGTGTGAGTAGCCAAGACTGTGGATCAACATCGGTGAAAATGGGGCGTAAGCCAACTTGTTTAATCGCGGTGCCTGTTGCTGGAAACGTGAGCGCGGGCGTTAATGCGTAACGATCTTTGGGTATATCCAGCGCCAATAAGGCTAATTCAAGGGCCGTTGTGCCATTACTGACAGTCGTTAATGGGATGGCTTGATCGTGCGATAGCAACAGGGCCATTTGAGATTCAAAGGCTTGAACCAATGGCCCAAAATTACTATACCACTGTGCTGTGTCAATGCGCTGCAACCAGGGCAATAATTGTTCAGTGCTGGGCAAATCGGGTATCAGTAGGAGGATCATAATGGCAGAAGTTTATAATGACTTTAGCGTCTTTAGCGTCTTTAGCGTTTATTTTCTTATCCATGCTTGCTAGATATCATCTGGGTTGATACCCAAAGCTCGCAAACGTTCGGCTAATTTATCGGCACGTTCTCGTTCTTTCTCTGCCCGTTCCCATTCAAATAAGGCATCAAGTGCCCATTTCTGTCGATCTAAAGTCGCTTCGGCTAATTGACAGGCTTCGACAGCCTCAGAATAGGTTAATAGATAAGCCTTGCTTTTAGGATCAAATACGCGCAGTTCGTCTTTTTCAACATGAAATTCAAGGCCTAACACACGACTATTCAGCATCAGTCTATCTTCTTTCAACTGTTCAACATTCATTTGTTGATATTGACTATTTTGATCTAAATAACGGCCACATAATACAGGCTGCATGAATTCGCCTGTCGGATCAAATTGAAAATACTCTTGTACGCCTAAACGTTGATACAATTGAGGTTTAACTTTTTCATCTTTATAAAATGTACGATGTGAGGCGATTTCAATCACCACATCAGGCGCTTTACCTTCAATCCAAGTTTTATAAGTTTTGCGAGGATGTTTTGGCACACAAAAAACGACAAAAACATCGGGAGCAACTGAGGCTTTAGGATTGCCTTTCTCGTAATAAATCAATAAATCGCCAGAGACATAAACCTGACTTTGTTTATGAAAATGGTAATCTAAGGCTTCGATTAAATAAGTCAAAGGTTTACGTTGAGCATCGCTATCGGCCATCGGTTGTCCATCCGTTTCGGGATAATTTATCGTAGTCTCCCCTTGAAAATCGGGGATTGAAGAAATTTCTGATTGTTTTGCAGCAATAGGCATAGTGTTTCTTTTATATCTGATCGAGTACAACGAAACGAAGTAAACGAAGCTAATTAGGAAATAAACGAATTAAATTTGACTGCTCTGTGAAACTCTGTGTTCCTCTGTGCCCTCTGTGTTGAAGATTTTGATTGTCTTGCAGTGGACAGTATACAATCCTTGTCGTTGCTTTTTAAAACTGAAAATACAAAAATTCACTCACTCGCGTCAAACTCAAAATCGCTAATGCTGCCATCACGCCATAAGTCGCTGCCCATTTACGGGTAGGCCGCCATTGTAACCAAGTGGGTTGAATCTTCATCTTTTGATAGGTGAGCAAAACCGGTTTAAATGAGATCATGATTTGATAAGTATTGGGCATGATCCACACAATGGCGAGTAGCAGTCCAATTTCTATCCAGGCTTGTAGATTCAATAACGAGATTTCAGCCGATTCAAAGCTGATCAGGCCATGATAGATCACTATCGCCCCTTCAAGACTTTCGGCTCGAAATAAAACCCAAGCGATTGAAATCGCTATAAAAGTTAATCCTGTGGCGAGGAATCGCCACCCAAAGCGATGACGCATTTTATCAATTCCCAATCGTTGACACATTGTTTGCCATAACTGATTGATGACGAGATAAACCCCGTGCAATAAACCCCATAATACAAAAGTCCAACCCGCACCGTGCCATAATCCGCCTAAAAACATTGTGAACATCAGGTTGAAAAAACGGCGAGGTACGCCTTTGCGATTGCCGCCTAAAGGGATATACAGGTAGTCTCGCAAAAAACGTGATAGGGTGATATGCCAGCGATGCCAAAAGGCTATGATGTTGCTGGCTTTATAAGGAGAATAAAAGTTAATAGGCAGTACAATGCCAAATAGCCTCGCTAAGCCCACCGCCATATCGGAATAACCTGAAAAATCAAAATACAATTGCAGCGTATAGGCTAAAGTACCTTGCCAAGCTTCAAAAAAACCCAAGGCCGTGCCTTGCTCTGCCGCGTCAAATACAGGTGTGGCAAACAAGGCGATATTGTCAGCTAACACCACTTTTTTAAATAAACCGATCACAAAAAGCGTTAACCCAACGTTCAGATTTTCCAAATGATTGTGGTGAAACAGTGTATTCGTTCTATTGAATTGCGGCAACATTTCCCGATGATACACAATCGGGCCCGCGATTAACTGGGGAAAAAAGGTGACAAATAAAGTATAGTGCAAAAATGAATACTGCTGGGTTTCGCCTCGATAACTGTCCACTAAATAAGCGATTTGTTGAAAAGTAAAGAATGAAATCGCTAAGGGCAGCAAAATCATTTCCAAATCATAGCCTGTTCCCAATAACACATTGACATTGTCAACAAAAAAATTGGCGTATTTATAATAGGCCAATAAAGCCAAATTAGCCGTGAGTCCAAAAATCAGACTGAGTTTCGCAATAGATTGATTTTGATAATGATTTAAAAATTGCCCTAATGTATAGTTACCCAAAATAGAGGCCACTAATAACATTAAATAGACTGGATTCCACCAAGCATAAAAAAATAACGACGCCGCAATTAACCAAACGAGACTGATTTTATAATGATGCTGATTGAGCAGAATAAAGATCAATAAAGTGGTAGGCAAAAATAAGAAAATGAAGAGGTGAGAATTGAATAGCATCAGTAAACCCGTAACGACAAGGATTGTATATAAGAAAGATTAAAGCCACGGAATGACACAGCACGGAATGAATTTTTCCGTGTTTTTCCGTGTTTTTCCGTGGCAGCACGAAAAAAAAGGGCAACTCCCAAATAAGTCACCCTTATCAATTTGGAAAATGCTGATTCAGACTCAAAAAACAGCTCACCTTATCATTTAGTGCGTTTATTTTCTTATCCATGCTTGCTAGATATCATCTGGGTTGATACCCAAAGCGCGCAAGTGTTCAGCTAATTTATCGGCACGTTCCCGTTCTTTTTTGAGTTCTTCATCCTTTTTCTCTGCGCGTTCCTGTTCTTTATCGGCCCGTTCCCGTTCTTTTTTGACTTCTTCCTCCTTTTTCTCTGCGCGTTCCTGTTCTTTATAAGCCCGTTCCTGTTCGTTATCGGCCCGTTCCTGTTCGTTATCGGCCCGTTCCCGTTCGTTATCGGCCCGTTCCCGTTCAAGTAAGGCATCACGCAGTGCCCATTCCTTTCTTTTTCGTTCTAAGGTAGCTTGTTTTTGGGCTAATTGATGGGCTTGGACTGCTTCTGAATAGGTGAACAGATAGGCCTTGGTTTTAGGATCGAATACGCGCAGCTCGTCTCTTTCAACCTGAAATTCAAGGCCTAACACACGACTGCTCAGCATCAGTGTATTCTCTTTCAACTGTTCAACATTCATTTGTTGATATTGAGCATTTTGATCTAAATAATGGCCCCGTAACACGGGCCACATTAGATCA
>JAYQWI020001401.1:0-5043 GCA_035871815.2 Candidatus Parabeggiatoa communis | reverse complement strand
CCGCCGTTGCCGATGCTGAGGTGCCGGGCCGTGACCTCAATATTCCCGGCTGGTCCAGCATAAGGAGCCGGGTTGGTGGAACTGTTGTTAATACCGCTACGGAAAAAGAATGGCCCGATCTCCTGCGAACCGGAAATCCGGAGGGTATCCGCAATGATTTTGGCATTACCACCATGACCACCACCATAAGTTAAACTGGAAATGATTCCGCCGTTTTCCAAAATAATCTGTTTTGCTTCCACAGTAACATTGCTGGCTTGTCCGCTTTCCGCAACCGGATTGACGGAAGCCGAATTGATATTGCTGGGAAAATAAATCAGCGGCAAATAGGCTGATTGGAACGGATGCTTTGCGACACCAGTAATGATTAAGGTATCGGCCACTTTAACCACGAGTTCATTGGCATCGCCAATGGACATCGTGGTCGTTACAATTGAGCCGCCGTCTTCAAGAGTAATTTGATTGGCGTTCACTTCACTGCGGCCCGCCTGCCCTGAACCGCCGGTGACATTGGTGATTGAAGCGGACAAACCCGTCGGAGAAACATCTTTTAAATGAACAGTATCCGCATTAACCGTAATGTCACCACCATGTCCGCTGCCCAGCACCATGGAAGTAATCTGAGCCCCTTCCGCAAACTGAATATGCCGTGCAGTGATATCAATATTGCCGTTGTCGCCGCTGGCAACGCCCATGATGTGGGCACCACCGCTTACCAAAGAGGTGCCAGAAGCGAGTTGCAGTACCCCCTTTGCTTTAAACATATCAGTGACCTGCACGCTGATATCGCCGGCTTTGCCGGAACTGATCGTGCGTGTGCGGATTTCCGCGGCTTGGTTTAAATCAATATTGCCAGCTTGAATGCTAATATCACCACTGCGACTAGGCCCCGCTGTCAGGGTACTGATATGGCTAGTGCCCCGAACACCGATGCCGAATTCAATACTCAAAGGTCTATCTTCACGGGTAGCGGTCAAATTTTCTGTCACCTGTAGATGAAGATTGTTGCCGCGTCCCGTGCCGTAAGTATCGGCGATAATATCGGAATCTCGCATCAGCAGGTTATCCGTCCGAATATCAATCGATTGACCATCCAATGCCCCGAAAGTATGACTGCTGATTCGGCTATCATTCATTTCTAACTTTTTGCCACGAATGCTAATTTGACCACCAAATAAACCACTGGTATCAATCCCAAAATGGGTTAAATTGAGGGTGCCTTGTGCATCAATAATAATGAGTCCACTGGGTGCCAGTAATTGGTTGGTAAAAATATGATGGCTCGCTTCATCATAAGTAGTCGGTTCAGTATTGGTTAGATTAATATCTCCACCGGTTAGAGATAAAGTTTGAGTCGGTTGCACTTCTAAATGGCTGTCGGTGATTTGAATGGCAGCCGCTGAATCAGTTAAAAAACCAAAACTTTCAATCGGCGCGATTGTCAATAAACTATCACTCGGATTACGCGCATCAAATCGTCCTCCATCCCCAAAGCGCAAATAATCGGCGGTGCTGGCATGGAAACTCCCTTGTACATCCAATCGTGCATGAGGCCCAAACATCATCCCATACGGATTCATAAAATACATATCAGCATTAGGCATAGTCGAACGGATTAACCCATCAATGTTTGAGGGATTGCCACCGGTGACGCGACTAATCACATTGCTGACGTTATTGGGGCCAGAAAAAGTGGCACTTTCAGGGCTACTCAAGTTAAACTCTTGAAAACTATGGAAAAGATTGCCACCGTGTTGTTGGCCCAAGTCTGCCCTGATTTGATAATCGGGGCCCGGTAAATGGGCGCGAGAGCCGAGGGTGCCATCGGTGGTGATTTCAGCGTTGATGGATAAGCTGATGAGTAATAAAACAATTGTGAGTAAAAGTTGTGATTTTATTATGTTTCTCCGAAAATGAACGACAAGAATTGCTTATAAGAAGGGATTAGATCGAAACCCTACTCAGATTTAATTCTTTATTATAACGACAAGGATTGCTGATAAGAAGGGATTAGATCGAAACCACTTACCACATATCAGTTTGTCAAAAGTACTTAGAAGAAGGGATTGTTTCCATTGTTTCGACGCTTCGCGGCGCAAATCTGTTTCTAGGCCCGAGCATGAGACGCTTCTCGGCGCAAATCTGTTTCTAGGCCCGAGCATGAGACGCGAAGCATCGCGTCTCTACGAAAACGGATAGGTGGTAAGGTTATAACTCCACTTAGCTTGAGAATCAAAAAATAGTTGTAACTATTTGAATAATAAAGTCTATTTAAAATGAGGCAGCCGAATTTTATCTTAAATTCCATTTGCAGACAAATAAGAATTTTTGCAGACAAATAAAAATTATGACCAATAAGGTATATATTTTGCGGGATTGTTTCCATTGTAGAGACGCGATGCTTCGCGTCTCATGCTCGGGCCTAGAAACTGAGACGCTTCGCGGCGCAAATCGACGAAAACTGATAGGTGGTAAGATCGAAACCTTGCTCAGATTTAATCCTTTAAAGTAATCCTTGTCGTTATAGTGTTTCCTGATTGGGTTTTCACGCAAAAGTTTTTGTTTGTCTCAACTGTATTTAGCGTAGCTGGCAAATGTGAAATACATTTTTTGGCAACCCCAGGTTGCAGCTCTCATCGTTATATAGCGTTTCCCGATTGAATAAAGTAGACTTATATAAAGCAGGTATACAAAGGGCGCATTCCCAAAAAAAGGTCATTATCAATCAATTGCGCCTTCGCGAAAATAAATTTGGAACGTAAAAACCTTCGCAAAATAAATTTTGAACGAAAAGAGCAAAGATGCAAAATAAATTTGGAACGAAAAGAGCAAAGATGCAAAATAAATTTTGAACGATTTGGAACGAAAATAAAATTTGTACTTGATTCAATCGGGAAACGCTATACATAAGTCAAAAATCGTCAAAAGTAAGGTGGGTATTCGCTATGCGGATACTGCGCTACGCTCTACCCACCATTTCCGAGGCTTGGTGGATTTCCGAGGCTCGGTGGATTTCCGAGGCTCTACCCACCCTATCCAAAATGACCTTTAAAATCAAATAGTTAAAGACTTATGTTTAACGATAAGGGTTTTCCTTAAGGCTATTCACACCCTTTCAGGGCCAATGCGTTTTAAGTACTGAGATCATTCTGCCCGCTTGCCCACTGTTCCGTCTTAATGTTTGTAATCCCTTGATTTTTAAGACCAATCTGGCTTGAGCGGGAAGAACCTGCGTTATTTTTGTAACTTTATTAAAAAATCGCTTCCCTTTTTTCTTCAATCGTGTTAAGGTCTCCTCCCCCTTTGAATACTCAGGAGACATACATTCTTATGATTATCGCTATCCATAATCGGTATGATATGACACTTCATTTACATGATGGGTTAGAACGTTTGGAGGAAGAATATGGCCAATCTGATTGGGTTGGTTTAGTTTCATCAGGGGCTGTGATACGGCAGACTTCAGGTTCGGTACTTAAGTTATCAACTTGGCTGCCCAATTACCCCGCGTCGTTTGGGATTGCACTCTCAAATTCAAATGTGGGTGTGACACCTCATCCCAAAATTCGGACTTCTGATAAGCTGGCCCTTGTTTATGCCGGCGCGTTGGATAAGGATCCTTCAATTCAGAAAACCTTATTTGAAGCCGGCTATGATTTGATTTTTGACATCGATCAAGACATTATTTTTACACTATTGACTCATTACTTGGCCGTGGGGCTTTCCCCGCTTGAGGCAATGAGAATGTTGTTCATGCGCTTGCAGGGGCGTTTTGCGGTGATGGCTTTATTTACTGAGCCTTACGACCAGCTTTTGGTAGGCACCCAAGGGTATCCACTGGCTTTTGGTGTGGCTAGCGAAAGTGTCATGGTGAGTTTTGATATAGCGATGTTGAAGCGACTTTATCACACGGTGATAAATTTAGAAGAAGGCTCGCCCGTATTGTTGTGTTCCGTTTAATTATCTTGATCCTTGAAGCAAAAAAATTTGCTTGAGAGCGATAGCAGGGGATTGCCACATCCAATCGGGTTTTAGGGCAATCCCTTGTGTTTGCCCCATTGGCATTTCTCTTCTCACAAAGTTTGTCATTCCAAATACAAACTTAAGTTTGTGGAAAAGTTTGGTAGAATAAGATTTATAAATACTGAACCACAAATAAACAGGTATTTTACCGAAAAGAGACGCGAGGCATCGCGTCGAAACTAAATACAAAGGCGAATCAATCACAGATTAAAATGCACAATACCGATATATAGCGTTTCCCGATTAGGTTAAATACCTTTTTTTTGATGTAGGGTGGGTAGAGCGGAGCGCAGCGAAGCGAGCCTACGGCCAACCCACCATTTCGAGCGAGCCTACGGCCAGCGAAGCGAAACCCACCATTTCGAGCGAGCCTACGGCCAGCGAAGCTAAACCCACCATTTCCGAGGTTTAGCTTCGCGCAGTATCCGCGAAGCTCCTACCCACCCTACAGTTACTGCGTTTCACATCACATTACATCACATCACATTACATTCAACCCCCTTCTGTGCCTTTTAATTGATTTTTAGGATTGATTTGTACTTAGCGTAGCCGACCTTCGGTTCATGCAATCGGGAAACGCTATATACATTCAGACAAGGGGAAATGAAAAACAGAAATGCCCATCTCCCCCTATCAATTATTTCAACTTCATGACTTTTCCAAAAGGCACTGTTCGCTGACGAGTCAAGTCAATTTTGAAGATACTGGGATTCTCAATTTCTTCGGTCGTACAGTGCTTCAATTCTGCTTCCACAAATCCGCCTGGTAATACCACTAAAAAAGCATTCATATCCACCGTGGGAGAATTGATATTGATTTCACCATCTAAAGACAATTTTGAGGAATAACTGATTAAACTTTCAGGTGATTTGATAAACGGTTTAGCCACAATGCGAATATTACCGCCCTGTCCAGCATCGGCTTGGGCTTTCATTTGGCCTTTGTTGAGAATGGTAAACTGAGGATGAGAAATGTTGATATTGCCACCATCACCAGTACCGCCATTAACACGGGTCGTTA
>JAYQWI020001400.1:0-4139 GCA_035871815.2 Candidatus Parabeggiatoa communis | reverse complement strand
TGAATTGCAAACTAAAGTTGGAACGTAGACTTAAAACGAATCAATTTGATCAAAGATTTTCCACAATATCCCCTTAGGTATTGCTCCGAAGCTTTTGTCAATTTTTGGCGAAGGTACTTACGACGCGAGCCATTGAGACGCGAAGCATCGCGTCTCTACTGTAGAGACGCACTGCGTGCGTCTCTAATAAACCGGTATTTTACCGCAAAGGGCTATCCGAAGGTATTGCCCTCTCTTCTGGTTGCTTCTATTAAAATACCTGAAAATTTAGGCTTCAGTACTTACCCACCCTACTTTTGACGATTTTTGACTTGTGTATAACGATAAGTGGGCATACGGGGGAAAGTGAGGGGCTTAAACGATAATCTGAAGGCACCGCCTACCCACCCTACAAACTACAAGCTGTTGGCTTGATTCTTCCTGATAATCTCAATTACGGATGGAAATTCGTACTGTTCGTGGCCTGCGGCTGCGATACCCCGTTTGCAATAATCCAACAAGCATTCAGGGTAGCTTGTATTAATACCCTTCTCTTGGCTGACACTGAGGATATGTTGGATGGCCCCTTTATGAACCGTCATGGAAGCTTCAGAGCCGGTATAATCACCCTTATTAATCATTTTCTCGCTGATTTCGATAGTATCGACAATAGGCCCAGACAGGATGGGAACGATTACTGACAGGAACTGCTCTATGGATATGCCTTCCGATTCACAAATGCCAACACCATGGAGGAAAGATAATGACACACCGTAATAAACTGACAAAACGCTGCTATCAAGTGCGGAGGCACTGCCAATAGCCTTGCCTACAAATTTAGCCTCCCCACCGAGACTCAACAGTAAGGATTTATTGGCCTCAAAAACCGCTTCAGGCCCTGCGTAGAGAATCATGCTTTCTTTCGTGCCGATACCTTTAGGGTAGTCCAGAATCGCACCGTCTAAATAGGATATCCCGTTTTGCTTAGCCCAATCTTCCATTTCACGCGCTTCACTTGGAATACCGGTGGTGAGTTGAACAACGACTTTGCCTTTGAGTTGATTAACCACATCTTGCGTTTGAAGTAAGGCCTTGCTTACGCTGTAGTTTAAGACATTAACGACAATGAGATCGCTTGCTTGGGCCGCTTCGGCTACAGAGCCGGCTACTTTTGCGCCGGCTTGTTCAAGCGGCACACACTTACTGGCCGTGCGGTTCCAAACCGTGAGGGTGTGGTTATTTGCTAAAAAAGCTCTAGCCAGAGCCGAACCCATTGCGCCAGTGCCAATCACGGATACCGTTTTCGTTGCTATCATTTTTTTAATCTCTTTGTATGTAAAGGGCTTTTCACTTGCGTGATGGTCTTAAGCCCATTTATTAGCCTAAAAATTATAATGTTATAGGGATAATCCCTTGTGCTTACCCCTTGTGATAAAAGACAAGCCTAAAGGCAAAATCGCCTTACCACCTATCAGTTTGTTTCCATTGTAGAGACGCGATGCTTCGCGTCTCATGCTCTGGGTCGCCTCGAAACAGAGACGCGAGGCATCGCGTCTCTACGAAAATTGATAGGTGGTAAGGCAAAATCGCTTTCGCTATAGCTATTCAGATCAATTAAGTTATTAAGAATAGAACGCAGATGACGCTGATAGTGCCGATTTTCGCATAAAAAGGTTAATAAGACTTGTCGTGGTCAGATTAATGTTAAAATTATTAAAGACTTTAGCGTGAAAATCATGATTATCAGCATAATCAGCGTTCTATTTGTTTTTAGAATTTTCCTTTCGCCGCAAAAGTTTTGCAGCGAACCAAACCTAAGGTCAGCGAAGCTAAAATACTCATTTTCCGTTTAACATTTTACGCAAAAAATTTTAAAAAATCTGTGGATGAACCCAAACTTCGTTCCGAGCATCCCTCGATCATCCGCTGTACTTTCATTATCAAATTATCATTAATAAAGCCAATATGCCATTTTTTATTTTTTGAACAGATGAAAAAAGGACGATAACAAAGGTTCACCCAAAGGGCGATAATTTTAAAAATCCCCTACTTTTTTAAACACATATTCAAGGAGAATTTCATTATGCCACACAGTGATTCACTTGAGCCTTCAGGCATTAAAATCAACAGTGTTTTTGAAGCTGCAAGTCCTGTTGAACTGTTTTTTACCCCTGAGATAACATCTGATGTTGATTTTACGAACTTGGGATTATTGGGGGAAATGGTTTCAACGCCTTGTTTATTAGAATATTTTCGGATACCTGCAACGAGCACTGACGTTTGTAACAGTCTGTTACAATTGTTTAATTGGCATAAAAAATTAGACCGTCATGCCGAAAGTGAAGGGGAGGAGGCGCTGACAGAAGATGAATTACCGTATTTGTGGATTATAAGCTCATCAATTTCGGATGAATTATTGGCGGAATTTGATGCACGCCCGGCCAGTGACTGGGGGCCAGGACTGTATTTTTTAGACGATGAAATCAATACGGGTATCGTGGCGATTGATCAACTACCCGTGACAGATGATACGCTTTTTTTAAGGATGTTAGGGCGAGGAACCGTGTTGCAGCAAGCGATCACTGAATTTATCGTCCTACCCAAGGCGCATCCTTCACGCAAGAAGGTGATTAAAATTGCCGGAAATTGGTGTGCCGAAACGCTAAAAGAGGAAGAGGAAGAATTAACAGAGGAAGATAAGGAATTGCTAAAGCTCTTATTCCCAATTTATCAGCAATGGTTGGAAGAAGAGGTTGAATTGGACTGATTGTAACGAATTTTGGGGACACCGAATGGGGCTTTGAACGTCGCAAGAAAGGGCGAACACGCAAGGGCACCCCGACGTGTTCCCCCTCCCCTGTCATCCGTTATAATCAGGAATTGGATTAATGAGCAATTCGATCTTGTGTTGCAATGTGGGGATAGAACGCTTAACTTAACTACCTTCTTCTCATGATTAACGCTGATTTATCAATCAGCGTTCTATTGATTTTGTCCTGATTGATTTTGTTGTGATTGATTTTGTCCTGATTGATTTTGTCGTGATTGATTTTGTTGTGATTTATTTTTATTACACTTTCGTTTGAGTTGTTCCAATTGTTGTTTGGCAGTTTTTGCTGATTGATCCAGTTTTTCGCGTACCGCTTTTGGCCAGTTTTTCAGTTTGTTGTCCGCCGCTTTTACAATGTCTAAGCTTTTCTGTAGATGCTGTTTTTCTTGTTCACAAGGCTTGTTTTCCTGATGAGCCAGTGTCGCTGCCTGTAGATGAAAATGGGCATGTATAGATGGCGGAACCGTTTCAAAAGCAGGTGACCAATACAGGTCGTATAATACCGCTTTAATGGCTCCAAAGACATTTCTCGAATTGGAATCACTAACCCGTAAAAAGCTATCGATTGCAACCAGCCGCGTTTCGATGCTGATTGGCACTTGTAGTTCACCGACTTTTAATTGTTCATTGTCATGTATCGACTTTAAGTTCTGTAAGGCTTGTTTTATCTTCTCAAGGCCTTCATTGGTATAACGGTTCTGGCTCCAAGGTAGCCAAGCAAACTGAGACATGAGGGTGTAAATGCTACCTTGATAGACTAAGAACAAAGGATTTTTCGGATCGGCTGCTAAAAGCAGTTTGAATTTATGAAGCGCAGCTTGTATGGTAGATTCATCATTTTGACGTTCAATACTCTGTTCAAAGATTTTGTGTGCAAGGGTCAGTAGCATTTTATCATCTTCAGAAATTTGACTACTCTGACTACTCGCCCAAGTATTGCTGAAAAAACAAATCAATACAATATAAATACCTATTTTCATTTCAGTTATCAATTGTCAATAAATTGCTATTTGTTATTGGGGCAACCACAAGGGATTGCCGCTACCATGAGGTGGCATGTCGAGGCAATTTTTTGTGGTTGCCCAGGATATACCAGGGTGCCAAACAGGTCTAGATTTGGGAGTGGCCTACAATGGCATCCGGAAAATAACGCCTGCAACGCCAATCCTGATTGATGACCTCAAATGGCGGTCACAAATTAGAGATTTTGAATCGTGCTATCGTAGAAAGCGATGTAATCTTTTGATTGCTCACTGCCCTGATATTCGATGGCGGTTTGAGGATGCATGTTTAACATGCCGGTTACTAAGTAGGGAATATCAAAGCCCCA
>JAYQWI020001399.1:0-8300 GCA_035871815.2 Candidatus Parabeggiatoa communis | reverse complement strand
AAATTTGTAATTTACGCCATCAATTTTAATCTCAACAGGCGAAGCATGGCAGCTACTTTTATATATAACTAATTGATTTAATTTACCTTTTTTAACAAAAAGTACCATTTTACAAATCGCTTCTGCCAATCTGCGCCCATTACCCAAAGCATCTTGAAATTTATTTTGCTGGGCAAACAAAAAGAAATTTTCTACATACTCCGTGATTTCAGAAATTTGTTTGGTGTATTTTGCTGACTGAATTGGCTGTAAATCTTGATCAGCAGGATCATGGTGATAAGCTTGATTTTTACAAATGCCCAATTCATCGGGCGAACCATGAGTACTCAATTGAGGTTCAGGTAAACCTTTATCCTTCAACTGCTTGATTAAGTGGTTGGCAATATTTTGAAAAGTTAAAAATTCCCCAGCATTCTCAATACCTTGTTTTAAAATAAGCAAGAGTTCATGGGTAAACGCCGTATAATTGGCATTTTCTGGTGACTCATCTTGAGCGGGTTTATTAAAAGGGGCTGCGGTAATAAAAAAAACCTGCTTATTTCGACTATTGACTCTCTCTTTTGCCATCGCACTAAAACAACAATCAATGATAAAAATGATGTTTTTCACTTTGGCTTTTTTTATCACCAAATCCACTAAATGCTTTGAAGGTATTGCACCCGTATATTCTGGTTCATTAGGCTGCGTTTCCTTAGTCGCTAAATAGAAATCTGATAAACTAAAAATGCCATGCCCAGCATAATAAACAATGATAGTATCCGAAGCATTAGGGAGAATCTTAATAATTTCAGAAGTGATTTTACTGGAATCATCCCTATCTAGCATCAGACAAATCTTGTTTTTATCAATACCAACCACTTCATTGAGCAAGCGGTTTAACTCTAAAAGGTTAGTTTTGACATTGGGCAAATTCTGGAAATCTTCATTTGCAAAATCAAATTCACTTGCTCCAATCAAAATGGCTTGGGTATTGTTTGGATCAATTCGCGTCATCATTTATTCCTACGTGCTTTGCCTTTTATCTTTGCAAGCAAGGCTCGAATTTTTTCCTCATTTTCTTGTGAGACTTCAGCCGCATTTTTCAACAGGGGATCAATCACAACCGCCTTATTTTTTTGCC
Source organism: Candidatus Parabeggiatoa communis (assembly GCA_035871815.2). Lineage (GTDB taxonomy): Bacteria > Pseudomonadota > Gammaproteobacteria > Beggiatoales > Beggiatoaceae > Parabeggiatoa > Parabeggiatoa communis. The sequence continues at coordinate 7,180 of JAYQWI020001399.1, read as the reverse complement.
AACTGGCAACATTAATGGCAATATCGGCTAATGCAACCACAGTCGAAACAATTGTAATGAGAGTCGCAGGATCAGCCAACCCGCCCATATCGCCTTTCGTGTGGGGAAGTTCTTTTCTATCGAGCGTTAAACCATCAATATTCGCTCGTTCCAACCAATCCATCAAATCCAACAACGTTTCTTCATTGGCATCCGGCCCTTCTAAATGCAATTCTAATGCTATACTCATAAAAAAATATCCTGTTATAAGTGTGAAAAGTGAAAAGTGAACAGAAAAGTGATCGTTGCAAGTGAAAAGCGTTTTATTTGTTTTTAGCTTTCAAGCCGATTTTTTTACGAATCATTTAGGATCACTATAATATAACGACCATGATTGCGCATTATATAATGTATCATTAGGAATACGACAGCATTTGCTAAATCGTCAACATGCAAAAATTCGCGCCGTGGTGTGCCGGTGCCCCAGACAACCAGAGAGCGTTATGGAATGAAAATGGTCAAGTGATTCCATTTTATTTTGAAGTGCAAGATTATGAACAATGGCTTATGGAGTTTGCGGATGCTTATTATCGCACGTTTATAAACCTTGACAATAAACTCTCAGAAGCCGATTTGGAAGAGAAACGTCGCACCCTTGAATATGGTGATCTGATTACCCAGGGTGTGAATAATTTTCGTTATGGTGGGATTGCTGATGATATTTTGGATTTGATTTTGCGTGAGCTTTCTCAAGAGGAAATTGATCGCGTTAAACCGAATATCGCACAGGAATTAAGGGCCAATCTGGCAGCTTTGGAAAAGTGAATTAACACTGATTTAACTGATTCCGTTCATTTAATGTATTTCGTCTAAAAGCCTTATTATGAAACAAACCTTATATTATGTTCATGATCCAATGTGTAGTTGGTGTTATGCTTTCAAATCCGTGTTAAAAAAATTACGCGACAATTTACCGACAACAATTCATTTTCAAACTGTGATCGGTGGTTTGGCTCCAGATAGCAAAGAAGTGATGCCAGAAGATATCCAAAAAAAGGTACAACATGCTTGGCGCAGTATTGAAAAAAAATGTCCCGAAATTCAATTTAATTTTGATTTTTGGCACAAAACAACGCCAATTCGTTCCACTTATCCGGCATGTCGTGCATTATTAGCGGCAAAACAACAGGGTTTAAAATTTGAAGCGATGATGTTGGAAGAGATTCAAACGGCTTATTATCAGCAAGCCCAAAATCCGGCATTAGATGACACCTTATTCGCTTGCGCTCAAAAAATGGGTTTGCAATTGTCTCAATTTAAACAAGACTACACGAGTGCTTTGATTGAACAGCAATTACAAGCAGAATTACAATTAACACGAAAACTCAATGTTTCTTCGTTTCCCAGTTTGCGTTTGGAACTTGGCGCAAGTGTGTGGCCGATAGCCATTGATTATCGTGATGAACATAAGATGTTAGAGAAAATCGATAGCTTGCTTGAATTGTCATGATGATGTGGCATTTTCTAGCCCCGTACAAGCCCGTTATAACGACCACTTAGGATAAGGGATTGTTTCTATTGTAGAGACGCGATGCTTCGCGTCTCTCGTGATGGTTCGCGTCAAAATTCAAAGATCATTGATGACTAAAGTTCGCTGACTTGCACTTTTAATCCTTCCATCGCATTGGGTAATTGTGTGATAATCACTTGATCGCCTTCTTGTAACGCGGGGCTACGCACTAAAATTTTTGAGTGCCCTGTCTCTGTCAATTGTTCGCCGACTCGAACAATCGTGATCCCCTTCATCCGCTCGTCAACGTATTTATAAATACGGTTGGTGCCATAAACGGCCTCATAAGGTAAGGCTATAACACTGGCTTGTTTGGGTAAATCCAATGACAAGGACATAAATTGTCCTAAACGCAATAAGTTAGCGCCTTTTCTCAGGCTAAACAGGCCATCAATACCCCCACTGTCAGGATTGATTTTTCCTGAAACCCTCTCTAGTCGCAAACGGATTGGCTTATTATTCACTAAAGCTTGGGCTTGTAACTTTCTGCCTATTCTTAAAGCATCTAGCACCGTGCCTTGATAACGCCCTGGAATTTGCGCCCGGATTTCTAAAGCGGTGTTGTCATAAACGGATAATAACGCATCCCCACTACGCACTCTGTCTCCCACTGCCACAAATACGTCAGCAATGACACCACTAAATGGCGCAGTTATTTGAGTACGTGCCAATTCTAAACGGGCCAGATCGCGCTGTGCCACAGCGCGAGTGAGTTTAGCATCTAACTGTTGCTTAATGTGTTGATGGTTGTCAATTTCTAAGCGCCGCTGCGTAATGGCCAACATTTGCCGCTCTACCGCCTGTTGGGCTTCTTCAAAACTTGATTGTGAACTCACTCTTTGTCTTTTCAACTTACGAAGACGTCCTAGTGTTTTTTGTGTTAAAGCCAGCAAAGCGTTTTCATGCTCAAGCGCAGTGATATTATTCGCATAACGCTGCTTTTCTATTTTAATCTGCGCTTTAATATCTGCTATATCGGCCTCACGTTGTTTGAGATTGAGTGTACTGTCACTCTTTTCTAAGCGTATTAAGACTCTCCCTTTTTTAACCTTTTCGCCTTCAAGTACCAAAAGGTTTGTCACTTCAGTATTGACATTCAACGAGAAAGTGGGGGTGCGTAAAGTTGCCGAACGGGGCGATTCGACACGCCCATATAGCGTTATTGTCGGTGACAAAGCAGTGGGTAACGCAGAGACGACTTTTACAGTCCAAGCTTGTTCTTCAATTTGAATTGGCTCATTTTGAGGTTTGGTTTTTTTCAGGTACACAAAGCCAAAAATGCCAATTGCTAAAATAAATAGAGATAAAAGCAATCTGATGACGATTTTCATAAAATTGAAATAGACAAATCATAAAATGGAAAGAGATAGAAAGAGGGTTTTGTGTCAGTAAAAACGCACGGCAGTGCATCTCTATTGCCCTTTCGACGCACGGCAGTGCGTCGAAACCGATCATCAGATCAGTGACACGAAGCATTGCGTCAAGATTTATAATTTATTACAATTCCAAAGTTTTGCACAATCTTGTGCTTTGATTTTTTAAAGCTGTGAATAATGACAAAAAACAGGGAAATTAATTGTGACAACCAATGCATCTGAAGTCTTCCGACAGAGTGTGGCAGTCTTTTCCAAAAACTATCTGCCCATCAATCAAATCAACCTCAAGCGAGCGATTATTCTGCTCGTCAGTGGAAAAGCAGAACCGCTTGATTTAGGCAACAATACGATAAGTATACCGGTACATTCACCCACTATGGTATTTTTAGTACCCCAACAGATTCGCTTAACGGTTAATCATAAAAACCGAGTCTGGCGAGTGCCTACGGTGAATCGGCGCGAAGTTTTACGACGTGATAAGCACACCTGTCAATATTGTGGCAACACCAAACACTTAACCCTCGATCATGTCATACCCACTTCAAAAGGCGGCACACATACTTGGGATAACATTGTCACGGCTTGTGAAAAGTGTAATAATTCTAAAGGGGATAGCACCCCACAACAGGCCGGCATGACGTTACAGAAGCCACCTAAAGCACCCGTACATCCCATTGTCGCTTTTGCAGAACAGTTTTGGCGTGAACATAAGATACAACTTGAGGGATTAGGGAATTGATAAAACTATCTTGTGGTTTATCAGCGCAGCAAATTTGGCATTGCAAAAAATGTCAATCGAAACCCCGTTTTCAAAAACGGGGTTTTTTTATGACCCGAAAATCTCGCCTTATTAGATTGAAAGTGATTTAATCCGTTTTTTTTCATTTTTCAGTTATGACGTTCATTTTTCATTTTTTATTATGGATTGTTTTAGCATTATTAGATAATTCAACAATTCTATTATATTTTTTATCAGCAGGGCGATAAAGTTGTGAGTTATGTTTTTCACCATAACCTTCTTCATCAATACAGGGCGTAATCTTTCCTTGCACTCTTTCCCTAATTGCTCTCAATAAAGGTTTAATCGGTAAAATGGCAAAACCTAGCATAAAAAGCAGCCAGATCAAAAATTCTGCCTCATTCATTTCAAATTTTCCTGTCTTCAATCTTATCAGTTGGTACAAGTATTGCTTACATAATAAGCTGACGTCTCCTTATGTGTGGTTGGGCCTCTCGCCATTATGTTTTTTTAGGTGGGAGGCTTTTTTTTCAACTTATAATTGAGTATTGAACATTGAGCATTGATAATTGCTCATTGAAATCACAAGCGACAACGTGGATTTTTACCACTCGCCTTCGCCTTTTGATAAAACTGCATCGCGCGATTCATATTTTTATTCAAACGATTAATGCGCGTCTCATGTGCAGGATGCGTCGAAAAAAATTCAGGTTGCTGTTCACCACTGCCCTGCCCCATGTTTTCCCATAAACGAATACTCTCTCTCGGATCAAAGCCCGCCTTAGCCATTAAATACAAACCCATCTCATCCGCTTCACTTTCATGCGAGCGACTATAAGGCAATATCAAACCGACTTGTGCCCCCAAGCCTAACAACCCCATCATTTTTTGCCCTCCTGGCGATTGAACATTGCCCAATGCTTGGGCCACATTAAAGCCTTGTTGCAAGGCCAACTCCTGAGAAACGCGCTCATTACTATGATCGGCCAAGACATGAGCGATTTCATGTCCAAGCACAGCAGCTAACTGTTCTTGCGTCTTAGTGATTTTCAACAAACCCGTATGCACCCCAATCTTGCCACCCGGTATAGCAAAAGCATTAGCGGACTTATCACGAAAAACGACCACTTCCCAGTTTTTGATCGGACTATTGCTGACGAGCAACACCGCATCGGTCACACAATTCACATAGCGATTAATACGGTTACTTTTCTCCAACGGCGTTTTCTGTTTAATCTGAGAAAACGCCTCAGTTCCCATAGTGTTCAGTTCGCCATCAGACATCAACTTAAATTGTGTACGACCCAACGGCGACGTCGCGCAACTGATCAAAATAAAAAGCGTTGTCAATATAACAACAAATGTTTTTGACATCATTACCTCCCTTATCAATTATCAATGAACAATTATCAAAATCCATCAGATTAAAAACAGGCATAATGACAAACGATCAAATTTGCCCATGATGCCCGTACCCGAATTAAATGATAACACCGTTTAATGTTGAGTAGGTAACCTGTTTTTGTTTTTCAGCTTTCCGCAATAGGTTCCGCATTTGTGTAAAATCCTATGGTTTTTTTAGATTGTAGAGACGCACGGCCGTGCGTCTCTAAGGCCGTGCGTCTCTAAGGCCGTGCGTCTCTACTATCAAAATAATCGTTTTTGTTACCTTCCAACGATTACTAACCTAATATCACCCAGTCGCGTCTTCATTTTCTTTGCGAGAATAATACTTCTTCATCACGGGCGCTAACAGCGGCCATTCATCTCGCTTCTCTCCATTTTCACTGCTGATTCGACAGTTCAGAGGGGGAATACATTCAAAATGCAACGTTTTGTCATCTGCTAAAGCTGTCGGTTTTAAGGCCCATTGCCACATTTTGACACCAAAACCCCATGCCCAAACGAGGCCTAATCCAATGGGACGTGCTCCTTTGTAAGCTTGTTGCGAACGATGTAAAGTCGCAGTTGCTGCGCTGATACCCGTTTTACCTTGATAATGACTTAAAATTTCAGCACGGCCTTCTGTATACGCTTTAACCGTCATCAAAACCGGGAATAGGGCTGTCTTATATAATAAGTGTTGGTCTTTGATAAATTGCCTGATAATGCCTTGATTGGTTTTTGTCCAATCAAATAAGTAAATATCGCTTTCAGGATGATGACGGTATTCACGAAATGAAACCGTTTTTTGCTTAACCATTAAACAGCTGTCTAAGATGATAGCGTGAGGCGGGTTATTCAATTTTTGAGCAGCCTGTCGCAAACCTTGGGCCTGTCGAGGTGGCGCAAAAAGAATGGCAGGCTCGCCTATTTTTTCAAGGAGTTGTTTTAAAATCAATTGATCTAATTGCCTAGCCGCTTCTGAGTCATTCAGGCCCAGTTTTTGTCCAGGACGACGCAAAAATTCTTCACCACCAGAAAGGCTAATACGCGCAGCCCAAGGGAGGCCCGCTTCAGATAACGTTTCCCATAACGCTTGCCCCGGCCAACGTACATAAATCTCATCAAAACCGAGCCATATCCAAGGATGGATATCGTTTCTATCCATGACTTTTTTCTCCTTTCTTGTAGGGGGCCGGTAACGTGTTTTTAAAGCCCACCATTCCCCCTTTTGCGTGAAACCGTCTGTAGGATGGGTAAGGAACCGTCACAAAATAACTTGGACATTTGGGCGAACACGCAGGTTCCTACAAACGAGGGTTTGTAAGGGCATAGCTTTTTTTACTGCCCAGCTGCCCTTGGGAAATGATTGACCTGAAAATCTATATAAGTGTTAGGCTTCAACAAAGGCATTCCTAAGCTGAGATTGGGAAAGAAGAGTCGCAATATCCTGATTTGCAATAGGCTGTGGTAAAGACTGTCCCTCTTGTTTTAAAATCTCAATCCATTCTTCTACGATTTTGCAAAGTTCGGCATAAACTTGAATTTCATCCTCACCATGACAACAGGGGCCAATAATACCAGGGCATTGTCCGACAAAACACTGATCTTCTTCTGACCAAATGACGATTTTTAAATAATGTTGACTTTCTTTCATTTTTGCGACTCCTGAATTTTTCTGTTAACCTCACGTTCCTGATAGGGTTTGGCATCATCACTCAGGTTGCCAGATAGGGTAACTCGGACACCGCTTTTATGGATAAAATTTCTATGACTCCCTTTGCCACCACGATTCATAAAATTTTCCATTTCAAGTTCACGAATTAATTCTCTGATTTTTCGTGGCATAATCCTCCTAATCTATTATGGATGCAGTTTGACTCATCGTATTTTTCCGAGTTTGTCATTCCACTAAAGCAATCATAAAATGCCTTTACGGTTTTCTGTTGAGATGAGGTGTCTAAAACGGAAAAAAGCACTTTTTGGAAAAAGCCCCAAAATGCCCCTTGAGGGTAAAGATGTTCATAGAAGGCTTTGGCTACCATTTCAGGATCGTTTCTAAACACGCCACATCCCCAGGCCCCTAATACTAAAGCATCACAGCCATAAGAAGCTGCTAGGCTCAGGATTTTT
>JAYQWI020001398.1:0-3321 GCA_035871815.2 Candidatus Parabeggiatoa communis | reverse complement strand
AAGTATCTTCAAAAGCGTTGCGTTTGGAATTCTTTATCATCGAAGAACACATTGTCGTTTCGTTTGGAATTAAAAGGCGGATCAATGTAGATTAAATCTACTGACTCCGGCTTTATTTCCCGTTCATTTCGTAAAACATCTAGGCAATCGCCTAAGTAGAGTTTATTCATTTTAAAACTTCTTCAAGCCAATTATCCTTTTAAAAACCAACGCTGGCTAATTATTTACACACGCACCATGATGATAAGATGAATTGAAAAAGGGTACGTAGGACGCACCCTACGCTTGCTTATCTTTATTTTACCCAATTGATCTTTTTGAATGTATTGGGTAAATTATCAAAGTTTTTGTCATTTGTAACCCGAATTAAATCATAGATTTTCGCTGTACATGCAATTAGCAAATCTCTATCTGCTATGGCTTTTCCTTGATTATGAAGATCGCCAAGTGTTTCGCCAAATAATTTCCAGACATATTCTATCACTGGTAACGGATAAAGCAATTTCTTTAAAAATTCCAATTTTTCTTGGTTTTGTTCTTTCCTTTGAGATCGAGCAATACCATAATGTAATTCTCCGAATGTTACTTCAGAAAAATAAAGGGGTACATCTTGAAGCGATTCAAGTTTATCAATCACTACTTTTTCCGCTTCTGTTCTCTTTTGAGGTTTTTTTCTAAACCATTTATCAAATAGATACAATGATTGATATCCAAAAGATACCCTTCTTCTGATGAAATCATAATAAATCAATTAAAATATGTGTTTTTGTTCTGAAAAAGTACGCGCTTCTTTTATGGTCTTTATCCATACCTCTGAGTCTTCATCTCCAGTTCCACCTAACTTTCTTTCCATTTCTCGCATTAATGCAATTCTCTCTTTCCGCAAGGAGACTTTTTTGGTTATTACAGTAGGTATTGAAACCTCTTCAAAAGTAATACGAACAGTAAGACGTTGTCCTGATGGTGGATGAAACTTTTTGAGCCAAACGGGTGGAAGGTCTCTTGCAGTTAAGTTTTCTAAAACAAATGTATTCATTGTCATAGTTTTTCCTTTTTTTGTTAAAGTTTAGAATAGAACAATCATAAATATTGTTTGAATCAGAAACTTCGTTCCGAAGTAATTAACAGAATAAAATAAACGGGGTCAGTCCTGGGGTGTTAAATTTCAGGTACGGGATGACTTTTTTTTCACCCCATATTTGTAGGGTGGGTAAACGGGCCGCAATGAACTCAATATAAACCCAGATTTCACCGCCCGTTTGCCCACCATTCCTCCTTCATGGAATAAAAATAGGGTGAAAAATAAACCAATAAATGTGTTTATATTTAACATCCCAGTTTTCAACCCCGTCCAAAATGTTTGAAAATACCGAATGCTCAATTTGTGCCAGTGCTGAGTATAGCTATACCTATAGATTGTCAGAAAAATAATTTCAAAAATGGTGGCATTTTTAATATCACGCTTCGCGCAAAGGCGCAAAGATGCTTAGTTATTATGCGTCTTAGCGGCTTTGCGCGAAGCGTGAGATTGGTTTGGGAGCGATCCCTCTTTTGAAAATAATTATCTGAAAAACTATATTTCATTTTTTAATCCTCAGCATCAACCGGCTGCTTAGGAAAAACCTTCCGCCCTGTGAACAGGGCTGTGATTAAGCCACTCCTTTCTCGAATTTCGGTGATGACAATAGCACCGATATGCAAGACAATGAGAATCAAGAGGAGATAAAAAGTGTAAACATGAGTGATAATAAACGGTTTACGGAAGGCGCGCATTTCGGCAAATTTTTCCTCGTTGATGTTTTCCTTGGAATAAGGTTTTAACACTTCGATCTGGCTGACATCCTGAGCAACCCACGTTTTCATAGCCTGCCCAAAAGGCGGGAAATAAATATCGGTTCCTGCCAACACTAAGCCGGTGATTGCTTGTGTTATCAGTAGCACAAATAGCAGTGTGATCATCAGTTTGGCGGCGGGATTATGGCCTTGATAATATTGGATTTGACCAGTACGAAACCCGGCTTGGTATTCACGTAGCGCAGTGAAAAACCCTTTGCCTCCGGGCAAAATCGCTTTCCAGCGAGCATATTTATTGCCAATAAAAGCCCAAATAATCCGCCATGCTATATTCAAGCAAAACACATAACCGATGTAAACGTGGATTGTCTTGAGCAATATTTTGCCCTCGGTGCTAACGCCAAGAGTTTTGGCATATAAAATCACTAAGCCTACTCCGATAAGCCCTATAATGGCTAGGGCGTTAATCCAGTGAAACCAGCGAGTGGTACGATCCCAAACGGGATATTCTTTTAGGGTGTCAGATGACGTGTCTGTCGGGTTCATTTTCTTTATTCCTTTCTCTATCTCTCACCTCAACCCTCTCAATAAAGAGATAAGCATCATAGAAAACGGGTGAGGGAGAGTGTAATGTTAGTGATGTTTTATCTCGTTTCTAACTTTGGTTCCAATGTCATTAATTAAGCCTGGGAGAACACGCAAGGGCAAGCCCTTACGGCCTTTAATGGTAATATATATGAGGTTTGGTAGGGGCATAGCTGCGTGTCTGCCCTTTCTTAATGGCACTGAGGTTCCCCCCTTTTCATTTCAGGATTACCCATTAAAGATTTGGCTGCCATTGTAGGAATGATCTGTCGTTATCTTTAATTAATCGTCATCCCCAATGATCTTTTTAGATAAGTCTTTTGCTCCCTGTTTAATACGCCCAAAAAAACTGGATGATTGTTCATATTCTTCCCAATTACCGTAACCGGGAACAATAATATCACGTTCAGAATAACTACCAGTATCAGCGCGAGTATGGCATTTATCACAGTAGCTTATGGATTTTACTTCTGGATTTTCAGCTACCATTTGGGGTGACAATTCATCATGCTTACGCACCAGATAAGGTATTTCCGTAATACGCAGTGGTGTTTTGTCTTTTGCCAAGGAACGCATGATTTTGACGGAACGTTTGTGTTTGGAATACTCCGCTGCGTTGTTGACTAAATAATCCGTCAACACTTTTTGATCTTCAGCTTCCAATTCCGCATTTTCCCCAAAGTGTTCGTCAAGATTTGCGATGATCTTTTGCCAAGAGCGTGCTGGCATCAATCCGGGTTGATAGGCAAAATGGCAAGCACTACACTCTTTGGCGTAGAATGGGTTATTGACTGGGGCAACGCCGGGGCCTTTATCATTATGGGCCAATAATGGCGCGGCGTAACTTAATAGTGTTGCCACCATTGTAAGCGTTATCAGTTGTGTTTTCATAGTTGAGTTCTCGGTGTTATTAATTAAATTCGTATGAAGGTTAGGATTTTA
>JAYQWI020001397.1:0-19984 GCA_035871815.2 Candidatus Parabeggiatoa communis | reverse complement strand
GAAATTGATTTTGAAAACACCAATGACATTCCCCCCGACATAAAAGACGACATTCGTGCTGAATTTCCTTATGGGGAACAAACCGCACAATTTATCTCCGTTTCCTCACGCAACTATGTGATTGAAGAAAACGAATCAGTCGATTTAAAAGCCTCAATCGTAACAACCATCCGAAAAAACGAAGCCGGGCAAGAAGTCGCCTTTGAAATATCAGAAGAATCAGAAGGCACACAACGGCTCCTTGATTTCATACCGATGTTAATCGGCTTATTGAAGGATAAAGTCTTTGTCATAGATGAAATCGAAAGAAGCTTACATACCTTAATGATTAGGAGATTAATTGAACTGATCTTAAACCATGAATTGTTTGCACACGCGGAAAGTCAGTTAATTGCCTCAACACATGAAGTGAATTTACTGGATATCAAAAACCTGTTCCGAAAAGACGAAATTTGGTTCATCGAAAAAAATAAATCAGGCGAATCGCAACTTTATTCGTTAGCGAATGCCGACGTTGATAACTTAAGCCTCGTTGATGGCTACCTGACAGGCAAATTTGGCGCAATTCCATTTATCAAGGATATCAAAGATTTAGGTTGGACAGGCTAATGACTCATGAGGGTTCAAAAAACGCCTCAATTTTGAGGGCGAACATGTTGGTTCACCCCTACGCCAAATCTTGTAGGGGCTGGTTTTGCATGTTCGCCCTCCCCTTTCTCTCACTCTCTCTCATCCTACAGGATTCTGAAATAATGACTCAAGAAAAAAAGACACTGAAATACTCTATTTCTCGCTATTTCATCACCGGTATTTTAACGATAATACCGATCTGGCTCACTTGGACGCTTTTCTATTTTATCTTTGTTCAGCTCTCTCAAATCGGTAAACCGGGTGTGCGTGCTATCGCTGACACTTTTCAAGAGTCTTTACCTTGGCTCGCTGAAGGGATAGTTGATCCCTTATTTCTATCCGTTATGGCATTCGTTTTCACACTGGTTGCCGTTTACCTGCTCGGTTGGGCAGCGACACTCGTCATTGGTAAACGTATTATCAGCATATTTGATTCGATTATGAATCGTCTGCCCCTAGTACAAACCATCTATGGTTCATCCAAAAAACTGCTATCGGCCTTACAAAAGAAGCCAGGTGAAACACAGCGAGTGGTTCTGATTGATTTTCCCTCATCACAAATGAAAGCGGTAGGCTTCGTCACACAGATATTGACAGATGAAGATACTGGAAAAAAACTCGCCGCCGTTTACGTGCCCACCACACCCAATCCCACATCAGGTTACTTAGAACTGGTGCCCTTAGAGAACGTCGTCTCAACGGATTGGACAATGGACGAAGCGATGACATTTATCATTTCCGGCGGCACAGTAGCCCCCGAACATATCAATTACACACACGGCGTAGGCAAAATGGAAAACGGCAACCCGTGATAGCGTTTTAAAAAGAGATAGAACGCTGATTGTCATGATTGAACTGATAAACACTGATTAATATTTAATCAGTGAAAATCAGGATAAATATGCCGTCTAAAGCGTTCTATTTTAAATAGAGATAGAACACTGATTGTCATGATTGAACTGATTAACACTGATTAATTTTAATCAGTCGAACTCACGTTATTTCAATAGAATTAAAACAAATTTGCTATACTATCCACCATGACACAAGCGCTTTAGCTCGAAAAAAAACCGATATCCCGTTTTGGTTAAAGGGATAAAATGCTATAGAACTATTTGATTAGTCACCACCACCTGACTTTAGCTTTTAGACAACTGCTTTAGCTGTTGGCTGTATGTTGGCTGTTGGCTGTATGTTGGCTGTTGGCTGTCTGTTGGCTGTTGGCTGTCTGTTAGCTGTCAAATTATCCAATATTTACAAGAGGCCTTAAAATGTTTTTAAAAACAATTTTAATATAAAATTTAAGGGTATTAAAAAACAGAGATATACAATTTGAACAAGAATTTACGCCAACGCTCTTTCCATTGGGAAGCCTGAAGGGTGGTGGGAAAAGTACGCTATTACAATTAAGTACTGAACCATAAATTTTCAGGTATTTTAATAGAAGCAACCAGAAGAGGGGGCAATCCCTTTTGGTTGCCCTTTGCGGTAAAATACCTGTTTATTAGAGACGCGATGCTTCGCGTCTCAATGGCTCGCGTCTTTGTAAGTACCTTCGCCAAAAATTGACAAAAGCAAAGGAGTAATACCGAAGGTTGCCCTTTGCGGTAAAATACCTGTTTATTTGTGCTTCAGTACTTAGTCTTTAATATTAATAAATTACAATTATAGGTGAATCATGTACTTAGCTTCTTTTATATTTTCAGCTATTGTTCTAGTATTAGGAACGTTTTTTTTCTATATTTATTTTAAGTTGAAAAGAGTGACAACTATTTATGATGTTTTGATATTTGTCATTAGTAAGCTCACGTTAGTCGCTTTAATATTTTATTTCACGCCTTTATGGAAAATCATTGTTATCCAATTTGCTGATATAGAACCCGCTCTGATTACTTCGCCGCCTTGGTGGGCCTTTTTATTATATGTTTTCACGCTAATTGCAATAACTTACCTTTTGATTCAAGCCGATGCAAAAAAAACAACGCAATTCATTGAGAGTCAAACGGATATTAAAGATTTAAAAGCCTTTTCTGATAAGGGCGAAAAAACCTCTAAAAATGTCCCCCCCTATAAAATGAGAAAACCAGATGAGTTTTCTCAAGAAAGTGATCTGTTTTATGAGCGAATCAAAAGAATCTTTCTATATCGTCGAGGCTGTGATTTGTCTGCCGATCATGACAATGAAATTTTGTATGGTGAAATAGACGATTTCGGAGAAAAAACACCGATTTTTATTCAATGTGATAGCTCTGGTTTTCATGATATTGAATCAAATATCAAGGCATTGTTGGACTGGATTGCTCAGTTTTATGAGAGAAAACAAGCGACACTGGTAAAAGGGTATCAAAAAATATTTTATATCCATTTAGATAGCGTCTCTATTTCATCAAGTGCCGATTTATCTGAGATCATCAAAACCAATGATATCAAAATCCGCTCTGAAACGGGTTTAGTGGAATCTAATGTTCCTGTAACTGCTTATCTTAATAAAATCATTCAGGAGTACAAAACTAAAAAATTGCCCTTTTCACTGCGAACAGAGGAAGAAAAGCAATTTTCGCTTGCTGATACTTTTGTACCGCCCTCATTTAATCATAGAGACTTGGGCATCAACGATCCTATTGCTTTGGAGAACTATTTAGATCAGTGGATCAATGAAGATGCCAGTCCAAAACAAATGGCGATTTTGGGAGGTTATGGCACCGGTAAAAGTTCCTTTTTGTTTCAGTATGCGGCTAAATTAGCCGAAGATTATGTACCGGGTAAAAGTCGTATTCCAGTGTTGATTTCATTGACCAACGTAAGCCCTATGTTGGATTGGGGTTTAAAAGATAGGTTGTCAAAAACGGCAGATGAAATGGGTATTCGTTACGATTCTTTGATGTATTTGATTGAAAAAAAGAAAGTCGTTTTAATGTTGGATGGTTTTGATGAAATGGGCTATGTGGGTAACAACGAATTTAGGATCAAACATTTTGAATCCATTTGGCAACTTGCCACACAAGGTAATAAAATCATTATCGCCGGCCGGCCGTCTTACTTTTTTAATGAAGAAGAACTCAATAAAGCCTTGCAATCTGTCGAAGAAGGTGACTTGATTTCAGATGATTTGCCACATTGCCGTTTAATCAAATTGGAAACTTTGTCGTTTACTGAAATCAAAGCCTATTTGAGCAAATACTTTACACCAGACGAGGTTGAGCAGTATGCGGATTTTATTCAAGCACGAAAACAATTATTGGATTTAGCATCGCGGCCCTCGTTGATGCACATTATCAGAGAAATGATACCAGAAATTTATCAGGCGTATCATAATGAGCAACAGAGTAACAAGCGTTATTCTGCCGGTTATTTAATGGAAAAATATGCGCATAATTGGGTAACAAGACAAGCCAATAAGCAGATTACGGGCTCTTTATCAAATCAAGATAAAAACGATTTTTTTGAACAGCTGGCCGAAAATTTTTATCTCAATCAAAATGAAGTGATCGTACCTCATCAAGTAGAAGAGTTGATGCCTGAATTTCTCAAGCAAATTGATTTTTCTGATCCTGAGAAAAAAGACGGCATTTTAGGCGATATCCTGTCAGGTAGTTTTTTACAACGCCAAGCAAGCAATAGTTTTAAATTTGTGCATCGCTCATTCTTTGAGTATTTTGTAGCGAAACGAATTGTCACCTATATAACAAATGAAAAGGCTGAAGCCACAAATGAATTGCCTAAAATATTCTTTGCATTCTGGCGAGAAGAAATCGCTTCTTTTGTCGCGGATTTATTGCCTCAAAATCAAGGAAGTTTGCCTTCAAACGTACAAAATAACAACTTTTATGAGAAAGCAAACTCTCTTTTGAATGATTTATCCCAAATTGAATTTGAAAAAAGCCAACAAGCTTGGACTAAAAAGGGATTTTTTAAAGCTTTTTATTCAAACTTTATATTGCAATTGAAATTGATATCCTTGAAAAATGAGTTTCGTAGACTTTCTAGGATTGTTATTCGTGAAGATAAGAATGTTGTCTCTTTTGAAAAATTTTCGATTGTTAAAAAAGCTAGAGAAAATGAAAAATTATTTGAAATTTTAATAACAACTATAATAACTACTATGGCTACAACAATAGTGGGAGTAGCGAACCTTATCTTTTTCCAAGAAAAAATAATACCACCCACATTCTTTATCTTTATCTTTATATTAACAATACTATTAATTTTAATATTAATTTTAATAGTATTATTTTGGGTTAATAAAAAAGAAAAAAATTCTCATAAAAGCACAGCAATGGAGCTTTTCAGAACAGCTATTGTAAATAATGCTAATGTTTCTTTTTTCCGAAAAGAGTCTATAAAGGATTTTATGAGCCATGCTCTTTTTATCTTTTTGATAAAACATCTTTTCGTCAAATCAGGTGCGCTTGCCAAGCATGATTTTTCACAGTGGGATTTGTGGTTAGGAGAAGACAAAAGCATTGATTTATCTGGTGCCGATTTGCAAGGGGCTAATTTTAGTCATGCTAACTTGCAAAATGTCAATTTTGAAGGCGCTAATCTTAAGGTGGTTAATTTTCAAAATGCCAACCTGAAAAATGCTAATCTGAAAAATGCCAATTTGGAAGGCGCTAATCTGACCAATACGAATTTGGAAGGCACAATTTTACAGCGAACGTAGATTGGGTGTGCCAAACGAAGGAAAAACACGATATTATCACGCGCATTCCTGAAAAAAGGGTTATTTATCAATCTGGATTCAGTATTTTGGCCGAGTACAACTTTGTTTAGCGCAGCATAGGTTTGTTAGTTTTTGAAGTTTCAAAGTACGATCTGAATTAACTACACTGCTATGGGGATGCAGCCTACGTTAACAGGGGATTGAGGTTTTTCGATTTTTGCCCTTGCAAAATAATATGCACTCCAATTGGGCCGCAAAATAAATTTTGCACTCCAATGTTGTCGCAAAATAAATTTGGAACGAAAGTCTTCAATATTTATTGTTGATGAGCCTTTTTTTAGAAAGGCGCTATTTTTTACTTTTAGGTTAGGAGATATTCAAAAATGACAACCCTAGAAATTCAACAAACACCACAAGAAAAACAACAACTTTATTTGGAAAAGATTAATCAATTTTTTGGACAAGTCAAAGCATGGTTACCTCACTCTTTTGAGACGGTACGAACTGAAAATAATCCTATTGAAGACAAAACGGGAGAATATCAAACGCCAATCTTATCTATTGTTAAAAAGGATAAACCAAATGATGTGCTGGTCGATTTATTGCCGGAAGGTATCAGTTTTTTAACTGATGATGCTTTGATTGAAATACAGGGTACTGATGATGAAGCTGAAATGATTTACATGCAGGAAAATAATCAGCGTTATACTGTTAGGAATGGTGAAAAATGCCCGATGTACGAAGGATTTGTACAAAACGGTTGGTACTGGATAACCGATCTCAATAAAATACGTTTAATCACTAAAGAACGTTTTATTGAATTATTGAATCAAGTTTCAGAACCGCTAGAGGAATCGCTTTCATGAAGTTGTCTAATCCACTACCAGAGACTTGGAGAGCTATCATCATAGCAGAAGATGCCTTTAAAATCACCCGAAAAGTGATTGTTCGTTCTCCCAAACATCCCAATGAAGCCTGTCAAAGCGCTTTACAGACTTTTCAAAGTGGCTTGCTAAAAGGAACGGTTTATGAAGGCAATAATGCTTTAAGGCTATTGGAAGATGAACGATCTAAACCAAGCCTTGAACTCAGAGAAATCAAAGCTTTATTCATTTTAGAATTATGGGCTAACTTTGAGCGGTTTTTGAGAAGTTATTTACAAGAAAAGGGGCTTGCTCTTAAACAACATGTACACCCCCCTATTTTGGCAGATGCTCTATATGAACATTTTCAAACCAATGTGGAAAGATGGGAACCAAGGGATATTTTAGATTTTTTAAAAAAGAGTCTATTCAGCACTGAACCAGTACTGCAACAACTTATTGAAGAGGCAAAGAGCATTTACACCTATCGTAATTGGGTTGCTCATGCTAATCCCAAAAAAAGGAATTCAGGACATGAGCTTAAAACGACATTTAAGACTTTGAATGATATTATTGAGATTCTTTTGCAAACATAGCAAGCATAAGTCTCGGTAGGCGCGATACTCAACTTTCAAATACCTGTTGTGGTTCTGTCGTTAAATAAAGGCTAAATAATCTCTCATTTCTCATATGAGAAATAACTCGAATTATAACCTTTCATCCGTTATAATCAGAATAATTTGAATAAACTGAGAGGTAACAATGTTTGATAACTTATTAATATTGCAAGAACGTATTAAAAACACCATTTTGCTCGGAGAAAGTCATTTCAGAGAATTTAAAAGTGCTTTTGAGGGGTTGCCTAATCATAAAAAACCAGGCAATGTCAAGAATCTTTGCCGATATATTGGTGAAGCGCTTGTGGCCTTTGCCAATGCAGATGGTGGAGAATTACTTATTGGAGTAGAAGATGACGGTTCTATTACCGGAATACCACACAAAGAATCAGAAATTCAAAATATGCTGTCTGCTCCCAAAACACATCTTTATCCAGGTAATCAATTACCTCTTATTTCTGCTCAAAAAATCAAGATTGAAGTAAAATGTGTGTTATTTTTCTCTGTAAACAAAGGCACATCTGAAATTTATCAGCTACCAGATGGTAGATGTATGATACGAAAAGATAAAAGTACGGTTCCTGTGACATTCCGTCAGATTACTTATGACCGTCAAGAGATCAAATCTCGTGAATATGACAGACAATTCGTTGACGGGGCTTGTGTAAATGATTTGGAAATACCTTATATTCAAGCAATCGCAGATGCCTATCTAAGAGGATTAAGTGTTGAAAGATATTTACAGCAAATTGGTTTGGCTGAATATTCGCCAACGGGTTTGCGTCTGAGAATGGCCGCTTTGTTATTATTCGCAAAAGATATTCAGCGATGGCATCCTCGTTCTCAAGTGAGAATTTTGAAAGTGTCTGGTACAGAAGTTAAATCAGGAGAAAATTATAATGTGACTTCTGATGAAATCGTACAAGGCAATCTATTCCAGCTGATTGAACGCTCTTGGGCGCATCTTCGCCCCTTTTTAGCCTATAAAACCGAATTGGCTTCTGATGCTCGGTTTGAACAAAAATATATTTATCCTGAATGGGCTTGTAGAGAAGGGCTTATAAATGCTATTGCTCATCGAGATTACAATATTCAAAACGGTATTGATATTTTTGTTTTTGATGATGCGATGCAAATAAAAAGCCCTGGAGCCTTGCTTTCCACATTAACAATCAAAAATCTTGAAAAACTTCATGGGGCACATGAATCTCGGAATGTGCTTATTGCAAAAGTATTACGTGAAAATAAACTGATGCGTGAATTGGGGGAGGGAATGAAACGAATGTTTGATCTGATGGAAGAGAGAGCACTTCAGAAGCCCATACTTTATTCAAATGATATTTGGTTTAGTATTACCCTGATGCATAAATCCGTCTTCAGCAATCACCAACAACAATGGTTGTCGCTATTTGAATCTTTTAATCTCTCCTCACCTCAGAAAAGAATAGTTGTATTGGGTATGGATGACAGAGAAATTTCACCACATGACATTTATAAAGCTTTAAATACAAAAGAACTGAGAATTTACAATGAAGAAGTCTCTTTTTTACGAACTAAAGCTATTCTTGAAGAGATTAGGACAAATTATCAAGCCTTACAATATGCCAAATTACATAAAATTCCCAAACAACAAGTCAAGCGTTTTAGAGTAAAGCATCCATCAAGGGAAAAGTTGAAAATGTGAAATGGAGACAGTTTTTCTACATCAATCCCATTCAATAACTTCAGTGCCCATTCAAAAGATCGCTCTGATAAGATTCTCTATTCACAACAAATTTACGGAAAGGTTTGAACATTTACATTTTAATCAGGTAAGGCAAAAGTTTCATCCGTTTATAATCTGTGGCTAGATCAGTGTAATAGTTTGTTTGGCGATATTTGAGCGGAGGTTTTTTTGAAAATGGGAAAGAGGGGCTTTTTCTTTCTGATAAATGGCATAAAAGATATATTTTCCCTTCATCGCGTTTTCAGGAATTTTCATTGACGCAAAAATAGGGTGTTTTTTTACGGTTCGTTTTAATGCATTTTTAAACGGTTCTGGGGCAGAACTGAACAGGAATTCTGAGGGATTGTTCACTAAAAAGAAACGTTGGCCATTAGGCATACGAATGGACACCCACAAATCGACTGGTTCGGAAGGTACGGAACGAGAAATGTCACTAAGATTAATTGTGATGGTTTCACCTGGTTTGTAACTGGTATTGGCATCCGTAAATTCCAAACAAGAGATTTCATTGTGTTCATCAAAAACAGGGGAAATCATAGGTTGTTCACGTAAATAGTCAAAGGAGTGATCGGGACATGAACTGCAAAGAGACGGAATCTCTTTTCTCAATCTTGTCCTGAAATCCCGATACCTTTGATTGTTCCATATTTCCAAAAAACGCTGTTCAAAAAGATTGCCAAAAGAAATCGTCATTGGATCAGGACAATTACAACAGGGCGTAATATCGCCGTTTACTGTCACAAAAGTTGCCATCCAGGGCCAGTGACAACGTGGTTGTTTCTTATCTTTGTGGGGAAATGAAAATTGAATATCAAAGCCTTTCGATTTTAACGCTTCACTCAGAGAAAAAGCGTCATCGAATTCATCGCCAGCATACTGCAGCTTGCTAGGTTCAAAGTACGCCGTATTGAGACCCTTAATAAGCAGAAAGTCCACACCTAACTGATAAACGAAATTCATGATTTTCGTGAGTTCACGCCCATTTATGTTCATGAGGACGACCACGATTCCCACTGATGGTTGAGATTTACCAAGGGAGTTTCTTTGACGAATCAATTCCTTGACGTTTTCGATAACGCTCTCGAATTTGGCACCTATTCTCACGGATTCATAATTTTCAGGTTCGATGCTATCAATAGAAATGAACAACTGATCCAATCCAGAATTGATGAGTTCACTCCTCCTCTTTTCGTTCAACAAAGTGGCATTCGTGGTCACTCCCGTATAAATCTGTTTGGATTTGCATATTTTGATCATTTCAAAAATCCGCGGATTGTTCAGAGGCTCTCCAAGGCCAAATAGCGCGATGCTCTTTAAAAAAGGAAATTGTGAAAGAATACGTTGAAATTCATCCAACGTTAATTTCCTCTTTTTGGCCGCTTGATATTCCTCTATGGGACACATGATACAGCTGAGATTACAGATATTTGAGACTTCAACCTGTATGAAAGTGGGATGACCTAATACCGTTGAAGACATAAAGCTGTTCGATTGTTTCAGGATATAACTGTTGATGTTGTTGATTAAATCTAAATCATTCATTGTGTAAGGGTTTTCAACTGTTTTGCTATTATTTTGCTATTAAGTTGCGATATGTTATGAATCGTATATCGGGTTCGTGATTTCTGCGAAACTGAAATCGAGAAGCACACCAAAAAATTGTAGCGCACTTTTAATGTGTCGTTATTTTTTCAAAGGATAAATTGAGCCTATCCGAGCCTATCCGAAAATAGTGAGATTTCGTGTTTGTCAAAGGCATTGAAAATATCAATTCAAAAAATGCGGTTAAATCCTACCAGCGTTAAGGCCGTTTTTATTTTTGGAAGCCCAGGTGGAGCCTTTTCATGCAAAAACTTTTGCATGAAAGCCTATTCATATTCAACCCCTTCGGGGTTATTTAACCTCAGCTTTAAAGATGTCTCTTATAAACCGTAAATCAACATGAAACGAAGTTCAGGGTAGCTAAAAATGCGCCTAAAAGAAAGCCCCTAATCAACACAACACCCTAGACGCAATCCCTTGTGGTTGCCATCATCTATTCATCACACTCAATCCTATTCAACGATCCCATTCCCCTAATTGAATATCAACCGCATTCTCTTCACACCTGACTTCATACTTTTTTTCCGCTTTGCCGTAAACATTGATTTTTTGGTGGGTGCTGATGAATGAATTTTCAGAAATGTAATTGGCTTGGTTAAATAGGATTTGTTCTACTTGTGCTGATGTCCATTCTTGAACGTGGGGCTTGATTTCATCCTCTTTGAGAATCATTTCAAGTTTATTGAGCTGTTCTAATCCTTCACTCTCTGGCATGATTAAAATCAAATAATCTTTGGCGCGACTCAGGGCGACATTTAATATATTGCGATTATTCAAGAAAATATTTGAACTGATATGCGGTGGCGGATTCAGTAATGTTAAAATCATATCAAATTCATCGCCTTGAAAGCTGTGTACTGTACCGGTTATTATTTGAACTTGGGGATGAATCATTGTGTGTGCGCTAATCATTTTGTCAACTAAAGTCGCTTGTGCGACGTAGGGGCAAACGAGCCCTATTTTCCAACTGTCTTGATGATGGGTTCTGATTTGTTGCGATAAGTAATGGGCCAGTTCAACGGTAAAAATAGCGGAATAAATATGGTAGGGGCCGCTGCCTTCTAATCGTTGCGATTTATACAGGCTGTCATAAGGATTGACGGGAAATTTGATCACCGTTATGGCCGTCAAATCAAGTCGTTCGATTTTGAGCGGTTTTTGATCTGTCAATTGGCGGTGATGCTTTAAAATCCCATTATAGCTAAATTGACTGACTAAGCTGCCTAAGGGGGGAAGGCTTCTATATTGGGTTGTCAGAGTGGTGATTGGAAAATCATGCGGTACGGTTTGTGGTGATTGAAAATGCTGTAAGCCTACTAAGGTATAGATATTTTCCCCTTTCCAGGCTTCGGCTATGACGACGGGCTGTATTTGAAAAGGATCGCCGCCAACAATAAACTGACAACTGGCTTTTTGTTGATAAAGCACATAAGCGATTTCTGCTAACATGATCATTGAGGCTTCATCAAAAATAATCACATCCCAATCATAGGCTTTCAGTAGGCTGGTGGAAAAACCATCATATAAAAATCGGGCTATAGTCGTGACAACGACACATTGCGTTAAGTGGCTGATATCAAAAGCGTTATCTTTGAGTAATCCGGCCTGTTCAATCTCACTTTCCCCGGTGATGCCAAACCGTATTAACTGATTTTGTAAACCCTTTTGATCGGGGTTGAGCGCGATTTCGGCCATCAGTTTTTTGACAAATACATCGGCTACCTTATTCGTCGGTGTTAGCACTAAGATGTTTATCAGATTCGTTCCCGTTATCAATGGCATGACTTTTTCTCTAGCTAAATAAGTCGTTTTACCCGTGCCGGGTGGCCCAAAAATAAACTCAATATTGTGGGGTAAATTGGCCTGTAGATTCTCATCATCAGCGCAAGGCAGTTGTCGAAAGGCTGCTTTTAGCTTCTCCAAAATAAAGGTGGGATTTTTGATCTCAATCACAGCTTGTTGTATTTTGTTTAAATCCAGTGTTTCAATCTCGGTTACCGATTTCAAGCGAGCACGTAGGGTAAAGGCTTTAATACTCACAATGTCTATAAAAACCTGTTTGGTTTCAGTGCCTTGCTGTAATTGTAATGATAAATCAGCCATATCTTCTATGGATTGTGGAATATAACGGGTGGGATTTTTGAGAATCAAAATTTTATCTGAAGCCTTATCTTTTTCTACTTGAGCAAATTTTATACTCATTTTATTGCTGATGCTTTTGTTTTCATAATGGAGTAAATATTCTAATGCTAATAAGATATTAAACCAGTCAAAACTATATTTTGTGCTTTCAAGCAAACGAGATTGTAAGGCTTCAATTTGAGTGAGTTCTTCAATTTTTTGGGCTAATTGGGTTTCTAATTGCGTCCGTTTTCTTTTAAGGCTATCCGTTTTTAATGACTGATTACTGCTCTCGTTTTTTATGATGCCCTCAGTATTGTGTTCATTCCGTTCATTTTGCGTTATTTCAGCTTTGTTCAAGCTGCTGCTGTTTTGATGTTCTTTTTCAGTTTGACTTAAAAAATGCTTTATCTTTCTAAAAACGGCCGCAGGTTCGGTTCCTGCCGCTGCGGCTAATTTAAAGAGTTCATTGCCAACGGCATATTTGTGTCTTTGTTCCTCACTAAAACCGCTTAGTCTTTCTGATTGAATGTTTAATTTTTCGATCAAAATGGAAGCGGCATAACTTTCCGTTTCATAATCCACTGCTAATTCTGGTACGATCATGTCAGCCGGTTTAACACAAATGCCGTTTCCGTTGTAAAGCCATGCTGTTTGTCGCAGGGTGATTAAAAAGTGAGCGTCAAAATAGTGATATCGTTCGCGTCGATAGAACCAGTTATATTGCCCTTTAAAAATATCTTCTCCTAAGTTGTCTTCTATCAGTTTGAGTAAAAATTGCCATAAAATCTGGGACTTATCAAAATTCAGTTGAGCTAAAAACGCATTTAAGCCTTCAAGATCATAGTCATAAGTGTATTGTGAAAAATGATAATAATCATAAGTACATTGTCCATTATGAATCGCTTCTCTTTCTTGCCCTGATAAGGTGGCCTGTGTTTTGAGTCGTCTCGCTTTATCTTCAATCCCTAATTCTTTGAAAAACGTGTTTAAGGTTTCTTGAGCAAATTCATGATCAAGGGCGGCATAAAAGGCGCTATCTAAAAAATAAATATTCGGGTAATGGCTAAAATAGTGTTTTAACGGTTCAGTATTGAAATAAATGAGATGCGACAAGACGCGCACTTTTTTTTTATGATAGAGGGCGCGACAGAATGGGATGGTTTTTAACTGATTCACGTATTCTGCCTTTTTTTGCCAAGGGCAATTTAAAAAATAACGGACTAGTTTTCTGAAATCTCTTAACATAATGGCCGGTTCAATTTCCCCCTTTTTTTGATATCGGGGCAAGATATAATATTGAATTTCTTCATAATCTTTGGGTTTATCTAATCCTAATGCCAGCAAAAATTGCTTTGATTTTTCATGCTTGAGAAAACACGGTTTGACGGTTGGGTATTCTGATTCACTGTCAGTCGGTAAATACACTTGAATTTTGCCCGCGCGATTATAAGCTGGCACAATTTGCCCATCGGTAAGACGCAATATGGATTTTGTTCTCAAGATTTCCTTTTTATGTTTGAGATAACGCGGTTTGTCTAATAAATAAGTGTAAAACTGCATTAACCAGGTATCCGTTTGATTTTGAATAAAGGCTTTTGTCATCCGTTTCAGCACTTTATCCTGTGTGATTTCTTGATTAACCAAATGCGTTTTAATATATTCACATAAGATTTTATTATTATGCCTTGTTTTGGGAAAAACCCAGTGGGCATCGGGATGATTCATGAGTTCACTTAATTGCGCTGAAGTGAATAAATTCAGTAAATCAGGGTTTTCAGCTAAATAGGCTTGTTGCCGAGTGATCGCTTTTTTTTCTTTGGTGGGCAATAAGGCTTGATTGGATTGCAAGGTTTCCAAAACCATATCGTAAACGATTCTGAATGGGTGTTCAGTTGGAAAATCAGGCTCATGAATTGGCAAGACATTAAAAAAGGCATCGGTAAGCCAATTCATCTTTTTTATTTGCGGCAAACTTTCCGCAGTCAGTTGTGCAATGGCTTGAATCAGTTTTTGATTCCAAGCCTCACCTTGTTTAATACCTTCCCGATTATCGGTTAATAAAAAAGGGGCTTGAACAATAAAACGTAGCTGAGTGGTTTCTTTGGTTGCAAAAAAGCAATAGGCTGGGAAAGTGTGTTGATAAGAAATGGGGGGCAATGCTTCCCACATCAAATAGGCAATATTGATAAACTGCGGCGATTGTTGATCTGAAACGGATAATGGGCTGGTAAACACTAAAAAACGAGTCGTCACAGGTGTTTGATTTAAAAGCTGTTGCGTCATGACTTCTTTACCCCCTGCCAATGATTGAATTATCGTTTTAGAATAACAACCTTGATTTTGATCAGCAAGCCAAGTGATTTGATTCAAATGCCTTAAAAACAATAGAGGATGCGTCAGATTGTTTAATTTTTCCAAAATCGCTTGAAAAGCCTGGTGTGCCGGTTGAGCAGGATTATCGAAGGGAAAATAAAATAAGGTTTCATTCGCCTGTCTCTCAGGATGATCGGTATCAAGGCAAATTGGGACAATAAACCGTTCAATTTTAAAGCAAAAAGGCGGATCATAAATCTCCGGCGTATTCGTATACTGAAAAATGGCTTTAAACCCGACTCCGAATTTACCGATTTGGGCCTCATATTTATTAGAATTACCGATAGAGGTTATGGCATTGATATGCCCTAATCGCTGATATTGCGTATCCGATTCTTCAGAATCAGGATGCGTTATCGAAAAATGAACCGTACCATTATGCGCGAAAAGCATACCCGATTGATTCAGCACAAATCTAACATGAGTTGCCTTCACATCATCGGCATTTTGCAAGAGTTCATAAATAAATTGGGCTGATTCAGAATACTTTTCGATAACCCGTAACTTAACCCCCCGCATAGAACGTTTTTCAAGCACATCCGCATTTTGTTGTCGATCTTTTGAGAGTTGCTCGAAAAGCGTTTTTTGTTCTGGGGTTAAGGTAGGCATGTGTAATTATAAAATCTAGGCTCACGCAGAGCCGCAGAGACGCAGAGAATGAGAGAAATATTAAGTTTGATAGCGTTTCCCCGGTAATACTTTATCAATCAGGGGAGTCAGTAAACAAAAAAAGGCTAATGCCCAAAATAACCCATTTGTGCGATAAAGCCAAAAATGAACCCATCCGGCACCGAGCGCGACTAAAAAAGCAAATAAAATTCGGCCAGCCCGTGAATTTGGCGTTGTTTTGGGATCAGAAATCATAAAGAAGCTAAATAACAACAGTGCCCCATTTTCTAATTGATGTAAGGGAATGGTAAACGGATCGCCAAGCCACCAGGCTCGCCCAAATAGCATCGCGGTGTAAAAAAAGAGAAAAGCATAGGTGACATCACTACGCGCTGCGCGATTGATCACTAATCCACCGAGACAAGCGACTAGAAAACCAAAAAACGCGAGACTGCCCCATTGGCCGGGCGATATCCAAACTTGCCCTGTCAATAACATCATCGCAACTAATCCAAAAGTAGTGGGATTAAAAATATGCTTGTTTTTCCAACGAAAAATGAATTTACTGAGAATGGTGATGGCCGATGTGAGGCTCATTAATAATAAAGTATTGGTGCGAAGCAATAAACACAGTGATAAGGATGAAATCAGTGGACTTCGATAATCAAAATAGGGTAATCTGAAATAGTGAGTGCAAAACCATTGTGTCAAGAGTGCGGTGCTGATAATCAAAACGATATGTAAAAGTTCAACGCCAAAATCTAGCCACCCTAAGCCATAGATCAGTAACAGAGATAACATCGTGATTTGATAATAACGGGGATCGCTTTGCCAAATTTGAGAGATAACAGATTGAAATTGCATTTTGATTTTGTGCGGGCTTAAAAATGTTGAGTTTATATTAGCCACGGAAACACACAGAATAACACATCAATATTCCGTGTTTTTCCGTGTCTTTCCGTGGCAAAATTTATTATATCGCATTTGACAAACGATAACCGTTTATTTAAATTATCAATATTCAAACAATAACACCTATCCATGATAAGCTGTCCATTTTTCTATCAATATTACCCCTGAAACAAACCGAATTGAATTTAACGACCCATTTGACTATTTTTATTTTATTCTAACCAAAAGGCAAGCATAACAATGCAAGAATCTTATCAAGAAGCAGCAGAGAAACTACAACCGGCCATTGAAGATATCCTCACGGCCTTTAGAACACAACTGGCCGATAAGGGATTGGATATCGATAAAATTCCTCAACAACCCATGGCCGTTGAAATTCTCTCCTTTGCTTTGGTCAATTATTTAACAGAAGAACGCTTGTTTTTCAGTTCTGTTGAGCAGCAAGTGGCCCGTCAAGAGGCCATGACGATTGTCAAAGCGGCCGTCATTCAATATCGTGGAAAAAACCTCATCCCGTTATCGAAATATCAGATACAGTGAGGAGAAGCATAAGGGATTGGGCTGTAGGGGCAATCCCTTGTGGTTGCCCCTTTCTACTTAACTTAACAAATTGAATTTAATTCATAATTTTGAAAAATGCCGTTTGATTTTCACTCATCAAATGCTGCTTTAAAAACGGCATTAAATTATTGATTAATAAAATTAAAAATAAAATCATTGCCATTTTTAAGGATAAGGATCGATGAAAAATTAACTTCCCCCAATATCCTCATGGCACATCAATAGTGGTGTATAAGAATTGAGAGGCCGTAGAGACGCACGGCCGTGCGTCTCTAAGGCCGTGCGTTTCTACCCCGCATTTTCAACATGCGCCCGTATGACTCGTTCTAGTTCATCTACCATGTTTTCATTTTTCACTTTGTGATCGGGTTTGCCATTGATATACAAGAGATTATTCGGGGTGCCGCCGGTGAGGCCGATATGAGCCTCACGGGCTTCGCCGGGCCCATTGACAACACAGCCAATGACGGCAACATCGAGTGGTTCCAAGATATTTTCAAGGCGGGCTTCTAATTCATTGACGGTTTTGACAACATCAAAGTTTTGTCGGGAGCAGGAAGGGCAAGCTATCAGGTTGATGCCTTTTTGACGCAGATGGAGGCTTTTTAAGATGTCAAAGCCGACTTTGATTTCTTCTACCGGATTGGCTGCGAGTGAAACGCGAATGGTATCGCCAATGCCTTCTGCTAATAACATCCCTAAACCGATGGCCGATTTAACGGTACCAGAGCGAAAGCCGCCGGCTTCTGTGATGCCTAAATGTAGGGGTTGTTCAATCTGGGTTGCCAGTTTTCTATATGCTGCAACTGTCATAAACACTTCCGAGGCTTTTAGGCTTATTTTAAAATCCGGAAAATTGAGTTTATCCAATATTTCAATATGGCGCAGGGCGGATTCAACTAAAGCATCAGATGTCGGTTCACCATATTTTTTTTGTAAGTCTTTTTCTAATGAACCGGCATTGACACCGATACGAATGGGAATGCCTTTATCTTTGGCACAGTCAACAACGGCGCGTACTCGATCCTCGCGCCCAATATTGCCCGGATTGATGCGTAAACAATCTACGCCTAATTCGGCCACTCGCAGAGCAATGCGATAGTCGAAATGGATATCGGCAATAAGCGGGAATGTGTTAACGGATTGTTTGATTTTGCCAAAAGCTTCAGCGGCCTCAAGGCTAGGGACAGAAACGCGCACAATATCGGCTCCGGCATTTTGTAAAGCTTGAATTTGTGCTACCGTAGCGGTGACATCGCAGGTATCCGTATTTGTCATGCTTTGCACCGATATGGGTGCCTTTCCACCTACAGCTACTTTGCCAACATGAATTTGTCGAGAAAGACGGCGGGTGATTTTAAATTCAGATTGCATGATGGTTTTGATTGAAATTGAAATGAGGTTGCGGGTTTTTTTTTCAGGAGGCCAACAGAGGTAGATTGAAAGATTGAAATTTGAAATTGAAATGAGGTTGCGGTTTTTTTTCAGAAAGCCAATAGAAGACAATATTTACAATAAAATCAGTAAAATCAATGCGCTATAGTTTTTTCGATAATCTGTTGGCCTTAAAGATAAGCAATCTCAAGGTTTTGATAACAGAGTGGTGGGCAAAGCCCACCTAGAAACGATAACTGAGCTTATTGCTCATAACCAACAATATAAAGACGTTTTCGTCCTCTGCGCTTGGGGAAGGTTTTGATATCTTTGATTTCGTCTTGATACTCAATATCAACACCATCAAGATTGCCTACTTTCAAATAAAACGGTGGCGTACCTTCCAAAGGTAAAACTTTACCACTGTTACTTATGCCTTCATACAGTTTTTTGCCCGTATTATCTGTGATTCTGATCCAAGTACGCGCTTTAAAATGCACACTCAGCATCCGCGGATCTTGGGTTGGTGTGATTTCTTCTGGGGTGTCTGGCTCTGCGGGCGGTGTCAGGTTGGTAGTCACGTCGTCATTTGTTGGTTGACTGACTATTCCCGTCGTCAAGACTCTCGCAGGCGGTTCACTTGGCTGATTGAAAGTCGTATCAGTATCAAGCCGACTGATGAGCGAGGTATTGTTTTCTATCTGATCTGACCACGTCTTCAGCGAGGGTGTCGCCTCTTGGGGTGCGCTTGCAACTGGGGTTTGAAGCTCTGGGTTTGCACTTAGAGCGGGATTGGGGGGATAAAACCGCAATCCGGCCCAGGCAACCAAAGTAATCAGCGTGACGATAACGATACCGGTGATAATACTCGGCCCGAGATCGTGGCTGCTGGTTTGTTTTTTTTGTTTTTGGGGCGTGATCGAAGAAGCCTTTGGCTGTTCCTGAAGCCGTTCAAAAGATTCCATAATAGATTCCGGCGAGAGTTCTAGCAATTTAGCATAATTACGCAGGTAGCCGCGAACAAAAATGGTGGGTGGCAAACCGTCGTAATTATCTGCTTCAAGCGCTTCAATCACATGCATATCTAAAAAAAGCCTATCGGCTATATGTTTAACTGACCATTTATTTTTCTCCCGCACATGGCGTAAGCGAACACCCGGAGAACTATCGGTCAAATCGTTGTCGTTGTTAGCAGAAATCTTGTTGTGTCTTTCCAAGTTGTCACGTTCCATTGCATTGTAACGTAATCGTGTATCCAGTTCTTCTTTCAGCGCGTAACGAGCGTCTGTATCATAACGAAATTTGCTGTCGTAACCTTCTTTCGTGTTGTAGCGATCTTCAGTTTCATCATAGCGATCGTCAGTGTCGTAACGCGCTTTTGTGCTGTTAGCGGTTTCGTCGCGAGCCTCAGTTTCATCATAGCGAACGTCGGTGTCGTAACGCGCGTGGCTATCGTAACGATCTGGGTTCTTTTGGATCGGGTTATTTTCTGTCGTTTTGTCGCGAGTATCGTTGCGATCCTGACTCTCGTAGCGAGCGATTACGGGCTCCTCTTCAATGCGCGCCTCAGGCTTGAAATCAACATGGCTTTGGGAACGATTTTGGGCTGCCTCGTTATCTTCTCTCGATGATTCGTCAGGCGTATTGCTCTCGTCGCGAGCTAGGCTATCATCGTGACTTGATTTCGTTTCGTTATGAGCGTGGCTATCATAGCGATCTTCAGTTGTCTCATAAGGCTTGGTTACGGGTTCCCCTTCAATGCGCGCCTCAGGCTTGAAATCAACATGGCTTTGGGAGCGATTTTGGGCTGCCTCGTTATCTTCTCTCGATGAGTCGTCAGGCGTATTGCTCTCGTCGCGAGCTAGGCTATCATCGTGACTTGATTTCGTTTCGTTATGAGCGTGGCTATCATAACGATCTTCAGTTGTCT
>JAYQWI020001396.1:0-4941 GCA_035871815.2 Candidatus Parabeggiatoa communis | reverse complement strand
TTGGGGATTAGAGAAATAGTATCAATTTTTATAAATTATCTCACGCAAAGTCGCAAAGGCGCTAAGTCGCTTTGTTTTCGTTCCAACTTTAGTTTTCGCGCCAAAAGTTTTGCAAAACTTTTGGCGCGAACAATTGGCGTTCAAACTGGGCGTATTCCCAAAAAAAGTCATTATCAATCTCAATCAGGCCAATGCAAAATAAATTTTGCACTCCACACCGAAGCAAAATAAATATTGCACTCCACACCGAAGCAAAATAAATTTTGCACTCCACACCGAAGCAAAATAAATTTTGCACTCCACACCGAAGCAAAATAACATGCATTCCAATCGGGCCGAAGTCAGTACAACTCAAATGACCTTTTTTTATAATGGAAATTTTGGCGTTATGTGGATTTTGAATTAATTTTCACACGCGCAAAGCGCCGTTTTCCAACTTGATACACCTGGTTTGAATTGGCCGGTATTTTAAGGGTGCGATCACTGACACGTTCGCCGTCTATTTTGACGGCATTTTGTTTAATCATACGCAGGGCTTCTGAAGTGCTGGGGGTTAAACCGGCTTCTTTGAGTAAATTGGCTATCGGAATGTCGGCCTTTTCTATCGTTACAGTGACTTCTGGCATGTTGTCAGGCATTTTATGTTGCTTAAAACGGGCAACAAATTGTTCATAGGCTTGCACGGCCGCTTGTTGGCTATGAAAACGCTCGACGATTTCTTGTGCAAATTCGACTTTAATATCACGCGGGTTAGCACCTTGCTCAACGGATTCTTTCCATTGCTCAATTTGAGCGGGTGTTCTAAAACTCAGTAATTCAATATAACGCCACATCAAGTCATCGGAGACAGACATGAGTTTACCAAACATCTCCTCTGGGGCTTCATCAATGCCAATGTAATTGCCTAATGACTTAGACATTTTTTGCACGCCGTCTAGGCCTTCCAAAATGGGCATAGTCAAAACCACTTGCGGTGTTTGCCCATAGTGCTTTTGCAATTCACGTCCCATTAACAGATTAAATTTTTGATCAGTCCCGCCTAATTCGACATCAGCTTGTAATTCCACTGAATCATAGCCTTGTATCAAGGGATAGAGAAATTCGTGAATGGCGATGGCTTGTCCACTGGTATAACGTTTGTGAAAATCATCACGTTCCAGCATCCGGGCAACGGTGTGTTGAGCGGCCAGTTTAATCAGGCCAGTGGCATCCATTTTGTTCATCCACTCAGAATTAAAACAAATCTGGGTGATTTCGGGATCGAGGATTTTATAAATCTGTTCTTGATAAGTACGGGCATTTTCTAACACTTCTTCTCTCGACAAGGGTTTACGGGTAATGTTTTTACCCGTCGGATCGCCAATCATTCCCGTAAAATCACCGATTAGAAAGAAAATCGTGTGGCCCAAGTTTTGGAATTGCCGCAGTTTATTGAGCAGCACGGTATGCCCTAAATGCAAATCAGGGGCTGTCGGATCAAAACCCGCTTTGATGCGTAGTGGTTTACCCGTTTCTAATTTGGTGCGTAATTCATTTTCAAGTAGTATTTCTTGAGTGCCTTGTTTTATTTGAATTAAGGCTTCTGTTACCATTTAACTATTCTCCTGTATGAAAGTGAAAAATGAAAAGTAAGTTATAGTGCCCACCGTTAGAATTTGAGTATTGGGTTAGTCACCACCACCTGACTTTCGCTTTCAGACAACTGCTTTAGTTGGCTTAAAAAAACGTTTTTACACACGCTTGGTTTGAGTGATGCTATTCAGAGAGGCTTATGAACAGGGTTAGCCTAACAGGTGTGTTCCAATACTCACTCTAAAATAATGGTTTAAAGGTGCGTTCCCCGCACCCAACGCTTACTAATTACTCTATTTTCTGATATATTACATGATAAATCGGTCAATATTACTCCAGCAATAGTTGCAGAAGTCTCATGAGAGTATACATCTACGGCTAATATTTTCATAATTCTTTATCTCCTTTAATAAAACCGATATTCATCACAGACGCACGGCTGTCTCTACTATATCTATCTGTAGACGCACGGCAGTGCGTCTCTACTAATGAAATTCAATCCAAAATATGTTTTCTATTACAAAAAAACACATCGAAGCCTACTACAAAGAACTCAAAGCATTTGAGCGCGCAGAGCAAGCGCACGAGGGTACTGTCAAAATCGCTTTTCAACATCTATTGGAAAGTATTGCTAAACAATCGAAATGGCTACTCACTCAAGAAAATACTTTAAAAAGAGGGCAAAAGTGTATTCGTTTAGATGGCGTGCTATTTGATGAGGCTAACTTACCGCGCGGTTATTGGGAGGCTAAAGATGCTAAAGATGATTTAAGCAAAGCCGTTCAAAAAAAGCTGTATACCGATAATTATCCTGATGATAATATGCTTTTTCAGGCCCCTGATCGCGCCATTCTCTATCAAAATGGGCGCGAAGTTTTAGATGTTTCTTTAGTTGAACCCGATAATCTGATCAAAATCTTAGATCAGTTTTTTAACTTCCAACGCCCAGAATATGAGCGATGGGATTTGGCAGCAAATGAATTTAAAAGTCGGGTGCCTAAGTTAGCGAAAAAACTGTTAGTGCTGATTCAATCGGCCCGTGTTGATGATAAGCCTTTTGAAAAGGCGTTTAACGCTTTTGCGGATCAATGTCGGCAAGCGATTAATCCGAATTTGGCTCTGGCTGCGATTGAAGAGATGTTGATTCAGCATTTGCTGACTGAACGCATTTTTAGGCGTATTTTCAATCATCCTGATTTTGCTAAACGCAATATCATTGCGCGTGAAATTGAGAATGTGATTGATAAACTCACGGCTAAATCATTCAATCGTGATGCCTTTTTCAATGAACTGAAATACTTTTATAAGGCTTTAGAGGATGTTGCTGCGACGATTGACGAGTATAGTTATAAACAGCACTTTTTGAACACGGTTTATGAGCGATTTTTTCAAGGCTTTTCAGTCAAAGTAGCGGATACGCATGGGATTGTGTACACCCCGCAGCCGATTGTTGATTTCATGGTTAAATCGGTTAATGAGATTTTAGACAAAGAATTTGGAAAGTCTTTGGCGAGCCAAGGAGTACATCTGCTTGATCCGTTTGTGGGAACCGGTAATTTTATGGTGCGGATTATGCGGGAGATTGCCACACAAAGTCGTCTGGATTTGAGTTATAAATATGCTCATGAACTGCATTGTAATGAAGTGATGTTATTGCCCTATTACATCGCCTCTCTGAATATTGAGCATGAGTTTTTGGATTTTATGGGCCAATATCAGCCTTAGGAGGGGATTTGTTTGGCCGATACGTGTGAAGTGGCAGAAGGGAAGCAATCTGAACTGTTTGCGCCAGGGAATACGGATCGCGTGAAAAAACAGCAAGTGACTGATTTTTTTGTGATTATTGGCAATCCGCCTTATAATGCGGGGCAAATTAATGAGAATGATAATAATAAGAATCGCAAGTATCCGGTGATTGATGGGCGGGTTAAGGAGACTTATAGCAAAGATTCCAAGGCGACTTTGCTCAGAAAATTATCTGATCCTTATGTTAAGGCGATTCGCTGGGCATCGGATAGGATTGGAGAAGAGGGGATTGTCGCTTTTGTGACTAATAATAGCTTTTTGGATAGTATCACTTTTGATGGGATGAGAAAGCATTTGGGGCAGGATTTTTCTAAGATTTATGTGTTAGATTTAGGGGGTAATGTTAGAAAAAATCCTGGCAAAACCGCCAATGTTTTTGGTATTAGAGTTGGGGTAAGCATCAACTGATTAGTCAAAAGTTCATCACCAGAAAAAAGTATTTATTATGCTCATGTTGGTGATGAATTAAGTAAGGAACAGAAGATTAACTATTTGATGGGAAGAAATATCGCCGGCGTAGACTGGCAAGTGATTAACCCTAATAATGAGAATGTTTGGTTAACAGAAGGCTTACATTCTGAGTTTGATGAGTTTTTGCCGTTAGGGACTAAAGAGGCTAAAAAGGCTAAAGAGGCTGATGGGGTTGTTTTTAAAACTTATAGCTTAGGCGTAGCAACTAACCGTGATGCTTGGGCATATAATTTCAATCAAGAAATGCTTGCTGATAATATGCAACGTACTATTGATAGCTATAATGAACAGGTTGATAAATGGGTTAAGCGGGATAATCGGGATGCTGAGGTTGATGATTTTGTGCTGTATGATGACAATCGGATTAGTTGGAGTAGGGATTTAAAGCTCAAGTTAAAACGGGGTAAGTCTGTCGAGTTTAACGCTGACAAAATAATATCTTCTTTGTATAGGCCTTTTACAAAGTTAAATTTATTTTTTGATTTTGTGTTGGTAGATGTTCCAGGACAATTTCCAAAATTTTTTCCCACACCCACCACTGAAAATGAAAATAGGGTGATTTGTGTTAGTGATAAAGGTTATCGAGCAAACTACAGCGTTTTAATGGTAAACATTATTCCTGAATTACATTTATGTGCAAGTATAGATGCCGTTCAATCCTTCCCTCTTTACACCTACGATGAAGACGGAACCAACCGCACCGACAATATTACTGAGTGGACCGTAAAGCACTACCAAAAGCATTATAAAGACAAGAAAATAACGAAATGGGCAATCTTCCATTATGTTTATGGCTTATTACATCATCCCAGCTATCGTGAAAAATACGCTTCCAACCTCAAACGAGAACTCTCTCGTTTACCACTGGCACCCGACTTTTGGGCCTTTTCAAAATCAGGGGAAAAACTGGCCGATTTACATCTTAATTATGAAGTTCAAGCACCCTATCCCCTCAAGCTGATTGAAAATTCAAAAGTGCCCTTTAGTCTCAAAGTCGATAAAATGGGATTGTCGAAAGACAAGCGGCAATTGAAATATAACGACTTTCTAACATTGGATGGGATACCTGAGCGCGTGTTTGACTATAAATTA
>JAYQWI020001395.1:0-2870 GCA_035871815.2 Candidatus Parabeggiatoa communis | reverse complement strand
TCCCGCAGGGCTACTCTATGCACACAAATAATTTGTAACAAACTGTCGGCTCACGCAGAGCCGCAGAGCCGCAGAGAATGAGAGAAATTAAACAAACCGGCTTGAATTGCCTTTTGGGATTTATTTTTTTGGAACTTCCTAAGCCTGGGCAGAGACACCCGTTTTGCCCTACAAAACCCAGCGTCATGACGGGGCTGTATGCGGCCCTTGCGTGTTCGCCCAGGCTTTCGATGTTCAAGTTTTTGCTTTGTATTCCATACAAAGCCCACTCAACATTTTACCGTACTTCAAATGCGGCTAACGCGGTTGCCCAGTTGTCATTCCGTAGTGATATTTTCCCACGTATGCCATGCACAGTGTGTGCAAATAGCAACTGTTCTAATGGATTTAAATTGTCGCCTCGTTGTTCAAAAGGCCTTTGTTCCAGCAAACTGACATCAATCGGGTAACGGCTGATCAGAAATTTGATGGTTTCTTCGCCGGCCCATTCGGCCATTAAACCGCTTTCTCCTATCAATTCCAGTGTTTCTCTTGCTTTCACACGGGCATATTCCATTCCATCCTCTCGCTCGGGAAAAATAGAATAGATAGCCCCCTTGGGAGTGATATTGAAAATATAACAATAATAATCCCGCCGTCTGGAGCGGTTATGCAAGCTGAACGTGAGAATATCGCCTTCGTTCAGTGTGTGTGTCTCAATCTCTGGCAAAGTATATGGTCCGGTTTTGCGATGCCATCCTAAATCATTCGGCAGTTCCACACAATCAGGCCCGTGACGACAAGAATTGTCTGGACTCAGAAGATAGCTTTGCAGTGTCACCGGTAATCTGCGGCTGCGACGGCTTTGGAGTCTTTTCAGTTCGCGGATACGGGCTAATTTGTTTAAATTGTCTTGTAGCAACTGAAGGCCTCTGGTGGGATTATCAAAACGCATTTGCAGGTTTTCGTACAATA
Organism: Candidatus Parabeggiatoa communis; assembly: GCA_035871815.2. Taxonomy (GTDB): domain Bacteria; phylum Pseudomonadota; class Gammaproteobacteria; order Beggiatoales; family Beggiatoaceae; genus Parabeggiatoa; species Parabeggiatoa communis. The sequence goes on along the minus strand of JAYQWI020001395.1, from coordinate 1,916 downwards.
ACCGTTGATCAGACGTGAGAACCCATAATTCTGGTGCTTGATTAGGAAAGGATTTTGGCAAAAGCTCATTCTTTGCATGGATGGGCAAACCATTTTGCCGCAAAGGGCGAAACAGGTGCAAACGTAGTTCAGCATTGGACGGTTCGTCGATGAGACTGTAGGCTGGAAACCGTTTTATAGCGTCGGCACTGGGTTGGAAAGCGGCCTGTATCGCTTGTAACAAGGGCTTGTCTTTTCCATTTGGAAAATCGGCCTCTAAGAAGACTTTGATGGGTGTGAAATGGTAGGCATGGTTTTCCTCTACCACCAAGTCGCCGGTTTTGAATGTGCCTGTGGGTTTACCAAAACTTTCAAACGTTTTAACTTGGGTAATCAAAAGGCTAGGTAAGTTCTGAGCCCTGGGCTCTTGGGCTTTATACAAGCGATAGACGGAGCCTTCTGTTACGCCAGATAGAGAACCGGCTAATATTTTTATCCAATGAGGCGTTATTTTAACAACCGAAATCGTGGGCGGTTGCGGTGTAAAGCCGCCGCCTAAGACGTGTTGGCGATGTTCACCTTCTATCTGAGGTCGCTGTACAATACCCCGTTCAGCCGTGAGTTGGGTATAAGTGCGTTTATAGATATGATGCCAAGTGTCACCCATTCTCGCTTGTTGTAAATTACGCACCCAATGCCAAGTGAATGCGCCATAGTATTGCCCATCTCCTCTTGATTTGCCAATAGCCGATTCAAAGTCTCGTGCGCTACCAACGCGAATGCCATGATAAGTCGTTGCCCGCGTGTAGGTGAGTTTACCCAAAATGTGCTGCCTGTTATCTTGATCTATTGCACGAATGAGTTCAGCACCTCGGCTGACAGTTGCCGAGTGACAGGAATCGGAGACAAACACGATTTGATCGGTTTTGGCATACAAAGCAGCCATCCACGCATTGATTTCATCATCCAAAACGTCGTAGTTGTCTTTATGCGCTTGATTGTTGCTACGCGCGCCGTAAGATACCCACGTTTGATCTTGTCCACGGCTTTCATCACCGTTTAAATCAGTGGTTTGCGAACCATGCCCAGAATAATGGATATAGACAAAATCATGGGGCTTGACTCGTTGAATCAAGGCTTGAAAGGCCTGCTCAATTCGCGTATGCGTGGCTTGGGCATCTAAAAGCGTAATCAGATTCTCATTAGAAAAGCCAAAACGTTGACGCAACATGCCTTGTGTGAGATGGATATCATTGACAGGGCCTTTAAGCGAGTGAAAAGGTGTCCCACTATAGTCTTGAATGCCAATTAGCAAGGCATGTTTTCCCGCCGAAATGGCGGTTGTGGGTATGAACGATAAAAGGAGTGTTACTATAAGTAACCGCTTGATTTTAAAATGATTGATTTGCATTATGATTTCTCCATAATTTTTTTTATCAGTGTTAATCATGATGATCATCAGTAGATCGAAAACAAATAAAAGCAAAATAAATTTTGCAACGAAAATCGGGCCTTCAATATTTATTGATATGCGCCTTTTCGATCTACTGCTCATGATTAATCAGCGTTCTATTTTTTTTTGTGATAGAAGGCTGATGAGACTGATTGTCATGATTGACGCTGATTTTTTTTGACTCCGTATTCGCTTGATGGCGGCTCCAATTTGGCTGGGTTAAGTCCTGAAGCACAAATAAACAGGTATTTTACCGCAAAGAGACGCGAAGCATCGCGTCTCTACGAAACCGCGAATTGTAGAGACGCGATGCTTCGCGTCTCTAATTACAAATAAACATTGCTTCTATTAAAATACCTCAAAATTTAAGGTTCAGTACTTAAAATGCCACTACTCTTTTGGAGAGGGTAAAGCCTTTGATAACATTTCATTGAAACTCTCTATATCTGGGCAGCGAATAGCTTGTTTATGAAGTGATTTCAAA
>JAYQWI020001394.1:0-4506 GCA_035871815.2 Candidatus Parabeggiatoa communis | reverse complement strand
CACATTCAGTTTGCCAAAAGCTTGCGCGAGAAAGAAGAGACTGTAAAATCCCAGTGTTTGAGCTTGCTCTAGGCCTTCCAATCTTGAGTCAGTGTATTCAGGTGTGACTGTCCAAAAATGAACAAGGGTTTTAAGCGGTTTGTCTCGTGCCTGAAGGGCTTTAACTAAGGCCTCGTAGTCATCCGCTTGTTTAGGATTCAGGGTGTAGCGGTTTTCGCTGATCTGACTAAATGTCGTTCCGATGGTCACGCTAATCACATCCTGAGCCTGATGTTCAAGCCGTTGCACCAATTGCTCACCTAAGCTAACCGCTTCATGCTTAAACACCAATGTAGTGGTTTCGACAGGCGGAAAGTCTTCGCGTTGTGCTGAAAGCCTCTTTTGCTTCCACGAGGCGATGTTAAACCAATCTGCCGTATCAGGTTGTTTGCCCAATGATACCGGTGTTGTCTTGTTCTGCTCTGCTTGATGTTCTTCTTCCTGCACTGATGACAATAGGGGTAAGGGTGCCTGTTGACTGGTCTGTTTGGGTGGGTCTATCCAATAGCGTTGGCGCTTAAAGGGATAGCTTGGCAAAGCTAAGCGACGACGGCGTTCTGGTTTATAGAATCCTGACCAATTAACTTGACCACCGGCCATCCAGAATTGGCCTAAGCTATTCAATAAAAACGCCACATCAGACTGAGTGTCTTGTTGCGGATGGCGTAAAGAAGACAGCACCACTTGTTCTGCTTTCATATCGGGATGTTGCCTGGCTAAAGTACTTAATGTCCGGCCAGGGCCGACTTCAAACAAGATACGTGCTGGTTCTTCTAATAAGTGCTGTAGACCTTCTGCAAAACGCACAGTATATCGCAAATGTCTTCCCCAATAATTGGGATTGATCGCTTCATTGTCGGTAATCCAAGTGCCTGTGAGATTGGACAGGTAGGGGATTTTAGGCGCACATAGATCGACTTGTTTGACCCGTTCTGTGAATGCCTCCAAAAGGGGAGTCATCATATCAGAATGAAAAGCATGGGAGGTGTGTAGACGGCGGCATTCCACGCTTTGTTCTGTCAATTCAGCCTGTAATACCTCAATGGCCTCTGTTGGACCAGAAACAACACTAACTGAAGGTGTATTAACTGCGGCAAGAGAAAGGCCTTTGCTCAAAAGCGATTGCACTTCCTTTTCTGGCAGTGGGACAGAAAGCATCGCACCATGGGGCATCTTTTGCATCATTTTTCCGCGTAACGCAACCAGCGATAAGGCCTCTTCTAGTGAAAAAACCTCTGATAAACAGGCAGCAACATATTCACCAATGCTATGGCCTATCATGGCCTCAGGATGCACTCCCCAGGCCATCCATAATTGAGCCAGGGCGTATTCGATCACAAACAGGGCGGGCTGAGCGATAGCAGTCTGATTCAGTAGTTGCGTGGCTTCCTGTTTTGAAATCGGTTTTTCAGCAGTTTGAATGCCCCCCTTTGAAAAAGAGCTATAGGGTATTTCGGGATACAAGACTAAACGTATATCTCGTCCTAAAAACGGTTTCAGGTATTCTGAACACTTATCCACCCATTTTTGAAAATGGGTCTCCGTTTGGTAGAGCTCCAATCCCATATTGACATACTGTGCACCTTGCCCCGAAAACATAAAAACGATAGGCCGCTTTTGTGGTTCTTGAAAGTGGGTTAAAACGCAGCTTGGATCGAGGATACGCAGTGCAGTGGTCGCCTCTTCAGCAGTCTGACAAACTAACATCCGCCGATGCTTAAAAGCCTTGCGGCCTGTACTCAACGTATAAGCCACATTCGCAAGCTTATTTTCAGGATGCTGTTCTATATAGGCAGCCAGATTGGCAGTGCTCTGATCAAGTGCCGACTCGGTTTTGGCTGAGAGCAGTAGCAGTTGCGAAGGCCTGGATTCTCCAGAGGGTTCAATGGTTGGCGCTTCTTCTAGGATGAGATGAGCATTTGTTCCCCCAATACCAAAAGAACTGACACCGGCGCGGCGAGGCATCCCGTCAATTGGCTGCCATTCCGACAGCGTTGTATTGACGTAGAAAGGACTGTTAGCAAAATCAATCTGCGGGTTGGGTTGTTCAAAGTGTAGGCTGGGTGGTAGCAATCGGTGTTTGAGCGCCAGCACCGTCTTGATCAAACCTGCTACCCCTGAAGCCGCATCGGTATGGCCGATATTGCTTTTCACAGAACCTATCGCACAAAATGCTTTTTTCTGGGTACTGGCCTGAAATGCTTTAGTCAGCGCCGCAATTTCAATGGGATCACCGAGTGCCGTGCCAGTACCATGGGCTTCAATGTAGGACAGGCTCTCAGCTTTAATATCCGCGTTCGCCTGAGCTTTAGAAATCACCACCGTTTGCCCTTCAACACTGGGCGCGGTATAACCCACTTTCAAAGAACCGTCGTTATTAATGGCCGAACCTTTGATAACCGCTTGAATGCTGTCGCCATCCGCTATCGCCTCTTCTAGTCTTTTCAACACCACTATCCCCACACCATTGCTACCCACCGTACCTTGGGCCTGAGCATCAAAAGCGCGGCAGTGTCCATCGGGAGAACTAATCATCCCTTCTTGATACCAATAACCGACCTGTTGGGGAACGCGAACGGCAACGCCACCTGCCAAAGCCACATCGCATTCACCATCTAGCAAACTACGACAGGCTAAGTGAACCGCGACCAATGAGGTTGAACAGGCTGTTTGAATATTGACACTTGGCCCTTTCAGGTTGAGTTTGTAAGACACACGAGTCGGTAGAAAATCTTTATCATTTTCAATCAGCAGTTGGTAAGTGCCCACTGATTCTGAGAGTTGGTCAAGATTTTTAGACAGGTTGTTGAAGAGATAAGTGTTCATGCCGACACCAGCATAAACACCGACTGAATACTCATCAGTGTCAGGCGCAATACCCGCATTGTCAAGCGCCTCAACAGCACATTCTAAAAACAGACGGTGTTGCGGATCGGTCACTTCTGCTTCTCTGGGACTGAAGTCGAAAAATGCCGCATCAAACCATTCTACAGAAGACAGCACCCCGTTGGCTTTCACATAATGAGGTTGATTAAGCGTTGTGGTGTCTATGCCAGCAGATATCAGTTCCTCATCCGAGAAAAAGGTAATGGATTCTACCCCTTCTCGTAGATTCTGCCAAAACGCTTCCAGATTGGGGGCACCTGGAAAACGGCCTGCCATACCAATTATGGCTATATCATAAGAAGCTTGACGGGTGCGACGACGGGGTTCTGCACGCTGTTGAACAGGAGCCGGTACACACTGATGAGTCTGAGTGAAATGTTGGGCTAGGGCCTGTATGGTGGGATATTCAAACAGTTCAACCATTGAAATGTCTTTACCCAATTTGTCCTGCAATTTGGATTGCAGTTGGGGTAACAATAATGAATGCCCCCCTAACTCAAAGAAATTATCATGAATACCCACCTTATCCAAATGAAGGACTTCTTGCCAAACGGCTGCCATCACCTGCTCCAGCTGGGTTTGGGGTAAAGACGCTTCTTTGGATAAGTAAGCCATCTCTGGTACAGGTAAGGCACGGCGATCCACTTTGCCATTCGGTGTGAGGGGCAAGGCATTGAGTAACACAAAGTTGGCAGGCACCATGTAGTCTGGCAGCTTTTCTTTCAGGTAATTTCGCAGATTTTCCGTCAGTATCCGTTGTAAAACTTTCAAGAGGCCTTGCGTTTCAAGCAGATACGTTATACTTTTTTCAAGCCGCGTTTGCTCAGTCGGTGTCAGATTGAACTGAATACCCGCACTGTGCGGCTGTGACCAGGCGATTTTCCCCTCTAACCATCACGCATCCGATTCACCGGGTAGCCTGAGGCGTAAGCTGATCGCCTTGTCTTTTTCAAGCTGAAGAGTCCCACCCAGTAAAACACCGCCAGAGGAGATATCCTCTGTGCGAAGTTTCAAAATATTGCCCTCCGCTCTTTTCAGCAGACAATCCGTCTGATAAGGTATGCGTTCGGGAATGAGATCGGACACGAGATAGGCCACAAGGCGCTTATTGCCGGGTTGGTCTTCTCGTGCGATGACCACTGTTTCTCGTATATTAGGGTGTTGATTCAAGGCGGATTCGATTTCACCCAATTCAATCCGAAAACCACGTAGTTTGACTTGGTTGTCTATACGCCCTAAAAATTCAATATTGCCATCAGGCAGGTAGCGGGCTAAATCGCCTGTTTTATAGAGGCGTGACCCTAGTTCCTCAAAGGGATTGCTAATAAATTTTTCTGTTGTTAAGTCGGGACGATTGAGATAGCCTCTAGCTAAACCATCGCCACTAATGTATAACTCGCCATATACCCCAATAGGAACACAGCGCAAATGATGGTCCAAAATATAAACCTGAGTATTAGCAATAGGCCGTCCAATGGGAACCGAAATATCGGAATGAAGCGGTTCTATTATGGGAAAACAGCAAGTGAATGTGGTATTCTCAGTCGGTCCATAACCATTAATTAATATACATTTTTTTAG
>JAYQWI020001393.1:0-3437 GCA_035871815.2 Candidatus Parabeggiatoa communis | reverse complement strand
CGCCGAGACGGCTCAGAACTGTCAACCTCAATTTGGCGCTGATGATGATAATGATGGCATCGCTAATGTTGTCGAAGATGCGGGCCCTAATGCTGGTGATGCGGATCATGATGGTATCCCTGATAGTCAACAAACTAGCCAAACGGCACCAACGGGGGACAATACAACGGAAGCTGATTTGACGAATGTGACACCGCCTGCTCAGAATCCTTCATCTTCACAATCCGTCTCATCTCAAGATCAGGGTTCGACAACCGTGACACCAAGGCCCAGTAGCGGGGCTTCATCCTCATTTCAACAGGGGGGATCTGCAACTCATCCTGACAGCGTGAGTACGGGAAATCAGCCATCGTCTTCATCTCAACCGATATCATCTCAAGAAGAGATGGATGTGACAGGCGCGAATGCGGCGAGTGAGACTCGTCCGTCGTCTTCATCTCAAAGTGTTGAAGGAAAGCCGAAATCACTGGTCGTGACGCTCAAAGAGCATGAAACGTTAAAGATGACGCTTGGTGAAGGGCAAGGTGTACTGTTTATCAAGGCCATACCTGATCCAGCATTGGTTTTAGTAGACGCTTGGAAACCCTTCGGTAATGGCGAAGGCGAATTGATTCTCACAGGCAGGCAGGTTGGAGAGACAGAGATGATTGTCAATGACAGTCGATCTTCACAACAGGTGACTCTTTATATTAAGGTTATTGCGAATGACAGCGTTTCTGAAGCGAAACCTGTGGAACCGATAACAAGCGATGCTGAAACGGGAACACTGAATCAAATTCTGAAAGTCGGTCAAAGCGTTGCCTTAACCCTGAACAATGGAACAGGGATCGCTTCAATTAGCGAAATACCTGACAGTCGCTTGATTTCGTTAGAGGCTTGGACACCGCTTGGTGAAGGGGCGGTCAAATTCATGCTCACCGGCCGAAACCTGGGTAACACCAAACTGGTCATCACTGACACGGCCACGCCGCCTCACAAAACGACCCTCAATATCACGGTGATTGAAGGCGAAGCGAGTCAAGTGACAACGCAACCCACAGGCGATACGACAAATCAGGGCGAGCAGAACACAGGCAGTGATCAGCAGCCAACAGATGTCACGCTTATCCCCAATGGGCCTATTCAGGGAGAAACACCTGCGGTGACAGAAGGTGGGCTAACAACAGGCGGTGTGACAATTATTGATGATGAGATCATGACTGATGATGAGGCGATTATTGATGATGACACCATTCCACCACAGGATACTGTGGTCAAACCGGCGACAGATTCAAACCTTGAAGCCCCAAAACCAGATTGTGATGATATGAATGCGTTGGGATTTGATGCAGAAGGGTATTCTGTAGCAACTCAGGCTTGCTTTACGAACCGCGTTATCCTTCATGAAGAGGAGCGACCAACTCAGCGCCGTATGCTGACACATACCGAGGCCCAATCCATAGATATTTCTGCCACTATCACCATCGATCCAAGGCATGTTGGTCAAGCGGCTGATATTTTGATTATCGGTTTGTATGCCACTTTAACTGAGCATTTATTATTTACCCGCGATTTCATCAATTGGGCAATGTGGGATGGTCAAATCAATACGATACCTGTGGCACGCTATTATCCACAATTACCTGAAAAGATTGAATTTTTTATTTATGACGGGCCTGTCGCACCTGGGGAATTTATGCTGATTGTCGCTTACCGCTTAAAAACGGGTACGATTATTCACAATCGTCTCTCACCACTGCATTTTTTGGTCGGTAACAGTGCGAGTATTGATGGGCGTATTGAATCGCCAAAAACACCGATTAGCAATGACATCAATGCCCGCAGTTTTTTTGAAACGATTATCTATCAATCGGATGGCACACGTAGCCATAAACCGAGCTTTGCATATCATGACAACTTAAAACTCTCGACTTGGCTGCGTGTCGATTCACGGCATGTTGGACAACAAGCTGATATTATTGTCATTGCCCTCCATCAATTCGATAAACAGCAAACTGTCTATAGCTTTGATGGTTCAATGTGGCAAGTAGATGAACTGGATAGCTTAACGGCAGTAGACACTTATTATGATCAATTGCCCGCTCAATTAGAAATCCCGGTTGCGCTTAATACACTTGCTGTGAAGGGGGGGAAATTGACGGTTTATGTGGGCTATCGCCTAGCCGATGGCGTTATTGTTTTTAATGGCATTGCGCCACTTCAGCTTTTGGTTAATGAATAATAACGACAAGGATAGATATAACGACAAGGATTGTTTATAAGAAAGGATAGCTATAACGACAAGGATAGGTATAACGACAAGGATTGTTTATAATAAAGGATAGGTTTGTTGAGAAATTCAGGTTCAAAAATACACACATTTATACCGTATTTTATATCAGCATAAGATTAAAAATCTTAGATTTATTCTCTGTGCTACTCTGTGGTACTCTGTGTTGAAAAAAAAATTAAAACCCCATGAAGTGAAACTTGGAATGATCTTATCCTTTATTATAAATAATCCTTGTAGTTATATATATGAAAATACATTTTGACATTGATGCGACTCCGCAAGAATTACGCAGTTTTTTTGGGTTACCCAATTTGGAACCCTTGCAAAATGAAATATTAGAAATCATTCGACAAAATATGTCGGCAGGTATAGAAGGCTTTGATCCGGCTACAGTCATGAAGCCTTTTCTACCTGAACATCTACACTCTTTAACGGCCCTACAAAAGAGTTTATGGGAAGCCATGCTGGGACAATCGCAATCTCATACTGATAGCGAAGAAAAAATGTGAACCGTAATAAGGTAGAACGCCGATTAAACTGATGCCATGATTAACGCTGATAAAAAATCAGCGTTAATCCGATTAATCATGAGAATCAGCCTTCGATCCTCTCTGAAAAAATGGCAGGTATTGCAACAACGCGGTGAGTAAAACGACTATCCGTTAATAGCCTCCTTTGCGCTTGCTTTCTGGTAACCCAGCAACGATAGTCGCTTGTTTATCAGGGCTTTTAGGAAATAATGTATAAAGGGCCTTGGCATCCACCTTTTTGTCGTCCCACTGTTTTTGCATCGCCTTGACAATATTCCGAATATTGGGCTGATTGCCAGCATTGTTGAGATATTCATCACGCAGGAAGTTGATCATATCCCAATGGCGTTGAGTCAATTCCCCAATATCCTCTTGTGCTGCGATGGCCTTCGCCACATCTTCATCCCAATCGTCCACATTCTCCAAGTAACCCTTCTCGTTAGCTTCAATCGTTTTACCATTGACTTCGTAAGGCATGTTGTTTCTCCGTTAGTTGTAATGTGGGCGCTTTGTATTCCTTTTGGTTGGAATTTTGTTGCCCACGACTCAGTTATCAGGAATTGAGAGGTTTCACATATCCAACAATGACATTATTTGGGGACAAACCTATTAAACAACAACTCTGTCAATTATCA
>JAYQWI020001392.1:0-15132 GCA_035871815.2 Candidatus Parabeggiatoa communis | reverse complement strand
GAGCGGAATCATCGCACGCGCTTGTGGATATTTTTCCCCCTGATAGCCTTGCACCGCTGGCTCTAATTTATCCTTTAATATATCCCCATAAGTTGCCCAACCACTCCCCACACCATACCATAGCCCAGTGATTGATAAGCTCACATCCTGCGGCGCACAAACCCTTTCGTCATCTTGACAATGCATTATCCCTTGATTATCAATCACATAGCTTCCCCAATAGACTTCACTCATTCGCGCATCAATGGCCGCCAAAACGTGTTCAGCACCCAATTCAAGATAGGCAGCTTGCGCCAAAGTCGCTAAAGAGGAAATCGGCGCGACGGGGATATCGGCCGCAAAGGCAATGCCTTGAATCAACCCACAAGCAATGCGTAGGCCTGTAAAAATGCCCGGGCCTCGCCCAAAAGCCAGGCCATCTAATTGAGTCGGTTTCAAATCGGCCTCTCTCAATAATTCATTCGCCTGCTGCAAAATCAAATTCGCATGTTGACGAGGCGCGATCACAGTACGATCTTCGATTACCCCATCTAGGTATAAAGCACAAGAACAAGCCTCAGTCGAAGTATCAAGAGCAAGTAATTTCATCGTTTTTCATTATCCGTTATGTGTTCGTCTTGTAGGAGCTAGAAATAATCTCAGAAAACAGCTAACAATAGTATTGAGGATCGCGAATCCATAACACGTTGATTTAATTAAAATAATTTAATAATCTATTCCCGACAAAAATACTAGGAACAGCTAAAAATATTTCAGAATAGTTTTCCCACATTTTCCCCCACATTACCCAAATATGAAACTTATAGCCAAAAAAAAGGCAATGCCAATGTGGCAATGCCTCTGAAGTAAGATTGGCTAACAAATTTACCCAACTCCCCCCTTATCCCCTATATTACCCACCAATTTCTCCAATTTCTCAACTTTTTCTTCCAATTCATTCATCCGAACCATCTCCAAAGTCATACCAAAAACTTTTTCTCTCTGTTCAGGGTTCAGTTTTTTTAGATGCTCATCAATCTCTTTAACCGTTTTCCCCTTTTCCACTAAAACAACATCCCCTTTTTGCGGCGTATTGTACATTTCACCCTCGCCAGTCAACAACCAATCAATAGATATATTCGAATGAGTTTTAATTTTGATTAAAACATCTGTTGTGGGTCTTCTTTTGCCAGAGGCATATTGTTGTAATGTTGCATAAGGAATTTTTGAATCTGTTGAAAAGTCTTTTAAGTTTTTGTTTTTTAATAAAACTATTTGATTGAGTCTCTTACCAATATAACTCATTTGAAATAAATTATTGACATAAACTTCATTTGAAGTATACAATGCGCCCTCGTTGTGATTCACAACGCTTTAAACAGCAGCATCGCGTATCACTTTTCATTAATTAAGGATCGCAAAGTACAAATGAAAAAACAGTTGACACCACAGATGGTGCGAGGTGCGTTAATGCAGCGCGGACTCACACTCAGTGAGTGGGCTCGGCAAAATGGTTATTCACAACAACATGTGAGTTCAATTGTTCACCGATGGACTGGACGTACATCAGGGCATCCAAAAATGGGTGCTTATCGCATTGTGAAGGCCATTTCACAAACAATTGGACAACCCATAACGCCCGTAGTCCCCTATTTATAATATTAAAGAAAAGTGCCGCGTTGATGCAAATTTTTTATTAATTCGAGGACGAAAAACGATGGAACCGACAATATTTAGCATATTTTGCGTTTTTTGTTTAATCGTTTTCGGTAGGAGAAAAAAAAATGGGAAGACCCAACAAAGGCGACGAAAGCCAACGGAATAACTCTGTAGTCGTCTATCTGCCACCCGCATTGCGTGAATGGATAAATAAACAGTCACAAGAAAGCGGCGACTCACTGTCCAGAGTCGCCAAACAAGCCATCTTGGCGCACGCCAAAACAATGGGCTTCAAAGAAGAAGCGCCCAAGCCCCAACAACCTGAGACTGATTCAGAAATGAGCCTAATCGCTCGCAAATTGGCTGATCTAGCCGACACAATTGAGAAAATGACAAACAATGCTAAATGTTTCGCTGTATATATCTAACATGCTGCTCGTAGGCACAATCATTATTTTGCCACCGACACCCCCTCCTTTACCACTACCTGACCCCTTGCCCGCGGTAATGGAGGTAGAAACCCCCATAATCCCTAACCCATAGGCAAAAAAAAAGGCATTGCCAACGTCTCGTAAGACGCTCGGCAATGCCCTTGAAATAGAATAGAAGAATAATTGAATTATATCATGCCTACTTTAAATGTCAAAAAAAAAATGTCGTTTCAGATGGGAAATTTCGACATTAATAGTAAGGATAAAAAAGTTCCGCAATTGGTTCCGCAATCGGTTCCGCAATCGGTTCCGCAATCGGTTCCGCAATCGGTTCCGCAATCGGTTGGTTCCGCAATCGGTTCCGCAATCGGTTCCGCAATCATTCCACAAAACAGTATTGCGGCTCAGGATTGGTTAACAACTAAACAATTAGCTCAATTAGCCCAATTAACTGAACGTAATATAAGAAAAGTCATAAGTACAATATTAAAAGGCAAAACGTGGCGCGGTAAAAAATTACAAATAAAGGTAGTCGAAGGACGTGGCGGCAAATCAGGCACAAGTTACCTAATTTATGTCGGCTCACTCCCTCAAGACTTAGCCGAAAAATGGTACAGCCAATGGGCAACAAAGACCACGAATGAAATCACTCAACCGCCAAAAACAGACATTAACAGTAAGGAGAAAAAAGTTCCGCAATCAATTCCACAAAAAATTGAGACTGAAATCACCCAACCACCAAAATCATTAATAAGACCCGATAAACCAAAAACAGAAATTCAAATACCCATCGTCTCAAAAGCGAACATTCAACCCCAACAAATGGCACCCCTATTAAAAATAGGGTTACAACAACATAAAAAAACGCCCTCACAACTTGAACAAGAAACATTAAGTAAATCGTGGCTGCTGAGACAACAAGAAATAGTGCAATCCATCGTGCATTACCCACGCAACACCACAGAACGAGCAGAGCGAATTAGACAACTTGAAAACAGCTTCATCATTAAACCCAATGGAAAATACCTCAAGTTATGTGAGGACACATTATATAAATGGGTAAAAGACTACGAAACCGCCGGAATTGGAGCCCTACAACGTCAAACACGCAACGACATCGGCAAAGAAAGAAGCGCCGTAAGCTTGAAATGGGATAAAACATTAGAGTCCCTTATCAGTTCAACAGAAATAGAACAAATTGGACAAGAATTAAAGCGATACATTCGCAGCCTTTGGCGCAGCGGTGGCCCAGGCTACGTTTATATCATGCAACGGGCAACAACATGGCTCATCGACCGCACCGAAGCACAACTCAAAAAAAACAATGTGCAATGGACCTTTGAACACCTAAACGAAACATGCCAAGTCACCCGCGGGCGCGTTGAAAAAGAAAAAACCTATCAAATGGTTCACATAAAAGAAAACGACGCCAAAACCTGGCACGACAAATACGAGCCCATGATAACCCGCGACCGACTAGGCTTAGTACCACTCGAAATAGTTTGTTGCGACGTCCACCCGATGGATGTCGCCATGAGACGCAAAGATGGCAGCATAGCCTACCCAAGATTGATCAGTTGGCTAGACTTAGCCACAAACAACTTATGGATCACAATCAAACTATGCGAAAAGAACGAAAACGTTAATCAAACCGACATAGCCCACAGCTATTGCGCCATGACAGCCCAATGGGGAATAGCAAAAACGCTCTACATGGACAACGGACTCGAATACAAACACACAGGCATGATGTCCGCCATTATCAATTTAGGAAAACTATTACGACAAAAATTAGAAATACACCAAGGCCTGCCTCCCATACTGAGAGCCCAACCTTATCAATCGCAATCAAAAGTAATAGAAACATTCTTCAGACTACTAGAACAACAGTACTTCAAATTGATACCCGGTTACGTTGGCGGTGACCGCATGAACCAAAAAACAAAACGAATGGGGCAAGACCCAACAGTATATTCAGGCACACTAGAACAATTTCACGACACAGTAGACACCGTACTACAAAGCTATCACGTCACACCCACAAAAACACTAGAGGGCAGCAGCCCCAATAACAAACTCAAAGAATTTATAGATCAAGGCTGGGGCAAAATAGACATAGACGAACACGCCCTATTTTTAGCTTTTATGACTAGGGATAATCGAATCGTAGGCAGCACAAAACCAGGCTACATAAGCCTAAATAACATAATGTACTACCACGACGAATTACTCGCCTACAGAGGACATAGATTAAACATAGGTTTTGTAGAGCACGACCCACGTTATGTCTGGTTATATCCACCCAATGAGAAACCGATCTGCGCCTTAGCAGATTTACGTTACAGTTATGGAAATATCGCAGGCGCAAAAGAAAAATCGCGACGAAAAATGGCACTAACCCGCATCATTTCAGAACGCAAAAAGCACTGCGACAGACTAGATTTAATTGAAATAGAAAAAGACTGGATAGCGCACCAAGAACCCAAACCCGTCATACCCATAGCGGATGAAATAAAAATAGACAACGAAGTTTACCAAATGGTCGAGGCACTCAACGAATCCCTCAACCACCCCACACCACTGCCCGTTAAGAAGGACATCGGCAGCCAATGGGGCAATATTGGTGAACTCGATCCCCTACTAAACGACTGATAACAAATCCAAAAACGACTATGAAACGCACTAGCCTAGAAAACGAGTTAAATCGCCATAAAGCACGCTGCGACTTACACCCGCAGAAACAGATAGAAGCCCAAATTGCCGAAGACAAACGACTCATTGAAGCCATCCAATTGAGTCTAGTGACTGTCAAGCTCAACGGCTATGACCTGCTAACAGAAAAAGTTTCATCATTGACCATTGACGCACAAATCCAACGCTTAGAAACACAAGCGCAGATTAAAAAGTATGAAGGTAGACTTTTTGCACACCGCGCAAAATTGTTGGCCGACAAACATCAACTCGATATCCTCAAATCATCAGGTATTACACCTGTGACCACTCCAACCAAGGACGGGATTGATGCCTCACCCAAACCACAAGAGGAACTTATTGAACCTGAAGACGCTGGCGACTTTGTAATGGTCGAAGACGAAAAACAAATTGAAGGACTCAAAAGTATGGTTGACAACCACCTGAGCGACAACACAAACCGGCTGCTAAGCATTTGTATCCATCAAATACTCTACACCGAAAACTTTGCGCACCTCGCAGGGCAACTCAACGTGCAAATTTACCGCGGCGACCTCGACAACGTCCCCATGACCGAACCCCCAGTCAAGCTGCTATTCATCATCCCCACCGATGACAACAGTGATGTAGCATTTTTTCAAGAAGAACTTGAAGCACAACACATTACTGTTGAAAAACCAGAGCAAGTCGCAACCGTTCGCCAGCAAATTTACGACCACCTCGGGAACAGCGACAACAACACAATATTAATAATTGAAGTCTCAAAAGCCCTCTTCGCCCGCTTCGGCTCATTCGACGGCTTAAAAGGTGTGCAAGTACATCACGGCGACACACCCCCCACAGAATGTGGGTTAGTGCAATTCGTAGTCAAACCCAACACAACACGACAACCCGAAATCATCGACCAAGACAACAACATCGTCTACCAATTTGAACAATACAACAAAGCAGAACCCGGAGTCGATTTGCAAAAAGCCGAAATCCGATTACAAAACGCCGCCCGAGACACCCTATCCGCCGCCTACCCAGGCGACAAACCAGGCTTCGACAACGGCGCAAGCCTCGAAATAGCCTACGACGGTGACTTAAAAGGCGTAATCGTCTCATACGCCGAAGACCTCACCAACCCAACAAAACCGTACACAGTGCATCGGATCATCGTAGATTTTCAACTAGGGGAATTTGAAATAGATCGCAAAGAATACAAACGAGCAGGAGCGGCCAGAAACACAGCCGAAAAATGGGCAGAACTATGAATGAACAACACTGCCCACCACACACCATGCTTACAAACGGAGAATTAATTAAAAGAAACAATGGATATCGAAATTGTCACCACCAAACGAAGATTAACCAAAAGTCTGCTCAAACAAATGCACACTTTACCTTATTCCATGTTTGATAACCCAAACTTAATCGTGTTGGGTTATATACGTTCAGGTTTTAAACAGGGAGATTTAACTCTACTGCTTAAGTTTCAAGAGGAAGGTCAACCAAACGATTACTACATCATCGATGGAAAATATAAGGATATGGACGGTGGAGTTGGTTACACCACCAACAAAGGAACTGTAATGCTTCGCGTTATGGGTAAAAAGAATTGGTTATCCAAGTACAACAAATTAGTCCAAAAAGCCTTGGCCAAAGGACAGATTTATATTTAGGACAAAAAAATATGTTTGATTTTGAATTTCGGACTTGTGTTATTTGCGAAAAGGATTTTGAGATTAGAAGTAATTCAGATAGGACACAATGCGCCGCTTGCACGGCGGATGATAGACTTCATAACTTTCATGCATCTTATGGGTGGACAGTCCCCATAGACTATGACATTGATTGTGAAACCTGTCAAAAGGCCACCCCACAATTCAACTCTTATCGGACATTCAATGGTGACATAACATCATTTGAATTTGAATTAACAGGCACGTTTTGTAGCGTATGTGGCCAACAAAACGACGACCAAATAATCGTGTGTGGCGAATCAGTAGGGATTACAAGGAGACAAGATTGAATGCAACGATCTTATGTGACGGACGGCATATAAGGGAACTTATAAATATTGAAGTCATACCTTTACCAGGTGAATATATTGTTGTGACAAGAGCTTATGGCGAAGATATTTTCATCCTTAAAAACCGTAAGTGGTTATATAACACAATCGCACTTCCCAAAATTGAGGTTGAATTAATTTGTGAAAAAGTACCCGAATAAAACGCTTTTAAGTATAACCCGACAAGCTGGAACCCGTGACTGAAACACAGGCCCCAAATGTCGGCAACCAAACCGGCGGCAAAAGCCGCCATCAACCAACTCATAAATAGGAATTTATTTATGGAAACACGACACACCTGCAATTCTACCCCATTTTCGGTTAATAGGGATAGACCTAACAGATTTTCACAAATCTCTGGCGTCCTCATACGGCCCCCAATCACAAACCAAAGCCTCGGGGCAAGGTTGCCGCTGCCTACAGGGCCCGAAACCATCCGCTACCCAAAAGAGTGCCAGCGGATTATTTCTAATGGACTGCTTTATTGGATGGGTCAAGCCTACGCCCACCCCCAACTGAGCCACTTTGAAGGCTCGCCCATCGTAGTCAAATACGACAGCGAACCCCACACATTACTGGCTTATGGGCTCAACGGCAAGTTCATCTGTTCACCCGCCCCCGTTTACACCTGCCCCCAAACCGGGGCACTCAAAATGGTACCAACACACGCCCTAACCGGATGCGCCTGTATATTCGAAGACTACGACGAATTTTCGATTGATGGCTGGCAGATTTCTAAAGGCTTTATTATCCCCGACCACTGCAACGACTTAGTACTGATAGACCCCGAACACACCAATATCAGTGACACTTTCGAAGAAACAAGTCGATTCTATCGCATAACCTACATCCAAACCGGCCCCCTAGCCCGCTGGGTAAGAAAAGAGGGCACAAGCAATGACTGAACAATCGAACATCCAAATTCACATCAACGGACACCCTATAACAATAGTGCCCACAATGCAACTGAATGAATCCATTGTCATGAGCCAAGCCGTTTTGGCCAGCCCATTCAATCGCATAGGCGTTATCGTCGGTTCTCCCGGCACAGGCAAAACGGTAGCAGGATATGCAATCGCACATGAATTGCAAGGCATCAGAATATGTGCTTATCCAAACATGACACGAAAAGACCTACTGCTCCACATCGCACGAAAATTCAATTACAGAGGAGTAACAAGCACCTACAACGGGCTCATAAAATATTTGCAATCAAACGCAAATGGACAGCTCATCATCCTCGACGAGGGCAACCATCTCAACATAGCCCACATGGAAACGCTACGCTACTTGATAGACGAACACGGAGCAGCTTGTATCATACTGGGAACGGAAATATTAGACGGCACACTGCAAGGCGGCCGACACAACGCAGTGCTTTTAGCACAGTTCAACAGCCGCGTCGGCACAAAGCGCCTCACATTTTCACCGATAGGACACAACGAAAAGCCCCTATCGAACGACAGCATAAAGCGGATTCAAAAATACTTCATAGAACCCCGCTTCGCAATCGAAGGCAACAAAAACGCCGTAGTACGCGCTTTTTACAAACACACCCACGGCACATGGAGAAACAGCTACGAATTTGCAAACACATGCGAACGCATAATGCGTCAACAACAACAAGAATCAATCAACATCAGCATCATCGAAGCCGCTGCCCATTTCAAGGGACGCACCATTTGACAAAGGGCTGAAGGCACATAAAACCCACGCATGGGGCATAAGGCCCCATGCAAATAACCAGAGGAATGACATGATAAAAACGGAACAAAAAGCAAGCGAAACGCTGTCAAGAATCGCAAATTTGCAGCAGACCCAAACAGAACTGACAGATGAACTCAACTCAAAGACCGTCATGCTCAGGAACAAATACGATGAACGCCTAAAAGACATCAGCACCAAAATCCAAAAGGAATTTGAATCACTGACCGACTGGGCAACCCAAAATCGGCAAGAAAACGAAAAGACCCGCAATCTGACATCCGGAAAAATAACCTGGCGCAAAAGCACCTATTTGGAAGTTCATGATGAAGAGAAGGTAATACAGACGTTGAAACGCCTAAAATTGGGTGGGTTAATCAAGCAAACGTTAGCCGTGAAAAAAAACGCCCTCATTAACGAGCCCGACTTGATTAGCAAAATGAAACATGTCGAATTATGTGAACGTGAAACGCTCACAGTAACACCAACAGCCGGCAAAGCACTGAAAAAGGAAATACAAAATGAATAGAACAATCCACAAAGGAGGCACCATTATATTCCAGGGCAAATTATACGCCCACCCACTACTCCAACGCTATACAACCGGTGCCCCTGTCCAAGTCATTAGCATGAGGAAAAATAACAGAACAAGTATAAAAATATTCTCAATAAAAGGGGAATCTATCTGTGAAATATCCCATGAACATCAGATTAGACAAACTCAATAGTTCTACTCAGCTCAATTTTGAGCTCAGTGAATATAGAGGTATGGGTTAACGAAAGAGTGCGACACATTTCATTGTCGTAAATTATAAACAGAAAACGTCCAATCTGATTGCTTTCAGATTGGACATAAAGACACAGGAGTATTTGTATGGCAACAGAAATAACCGGCGCCCAGTTTAATCGGAATGTATCTCTAGCCCGTCTAGAAGCTTTTAGAAGCTGGCTAAATTGGACGATAGCCGCTATCGAAGCCTACGGCTGGTTCAGTTTTGGAATCGGTTTCGCGCAATATGGCTTCGCCGTATGGGCGATTCTAATGGTGCTGATGCGTTCGCACTTATCGGAGATCAAAGTGCTGGCATTCAAGCACAGCAACATTCGGCTGGCTAATCAAGCAGCCGGTATGATCGCTTTGAGCGTCGCTATAACGGCCTTTAGTTTGTATACGGTCTACTCAGATGAGATGCACAAAGCAAATCAATACCGTATTGCGCAATCTATTCCTGTCAAGCTGGCAGATTCCAAACTCAAATCGCTAGAAGACGAATTGCAAAAACTCGAATCAGAAAGTGAAGCAACTCAGATCGCATCGGCCCGATCCGAATATCAAAGTTTGCAAAAACGCCTAAAACAGGCTCAACAACCCATCCAAAGATTCTGGCAAAATAAGCATAGAAATGGAGAATTGTATGACGACATCGTAGACCAAAATACACTGTCCGCCAAAGCGAGCCAGTGGGGCGGCGGTTTAATGACAACAGCCCGCAATGAAATCGTAGCGCAATGGAACGCACTTCAATCCAACGTCCAAACTATAGAATATAAGATTGGACAACTCAAAAGTATTTTGATGGCAGGGCAAAAAATAGAAAGCTTGCATGGACAAATAAATACTGCCCGAACAAAACTATTGCAAGCTCAAACACAGAGCGGGATTAGCTTAAATGAAACACACACACACCATCCTGTATTTCACCTGCTTTCCGAACTCACATTCGACACAATCAGTCCCAACACGATCATGTCCTTATTTGGGATTGCAGCGATATTGTTGGTATTAATCACCAATAACGTCATGTCGGAAGCAATCGCAATCGCACCCAACGTACCGAATCCGAGTATATCAGACAACAAACCCATAAAAACCTGGTCTACCAAGTTAGTCGAACTGATTTCGGAAAAAATCAAATCACCACGACCGATTGAAACCAATCCATCGCCTATAACAGCAGTCTATTCACCAACTCAACCATCATCACCTCAAATGACTAATGAACGCAGTGACAAACCCACCACCACCGTGCTAATCGACGAAAGCGACAACAGACAAGGGTTTATAGGTTTTATACCGCCATCTACCCCCAAACGCGAACAGGTCGCAAAGACAGGTCGCAAAGATTTTGATATCGAAAGGTATAACACAGTTACCGCGCTTTTAGAAAAAGGTCATTCAGTACCCCAAATCACCAAATTAACCGGGATTCCACGTTCAACCGCCTACCTGGATAAGAAACGCTGGGAAAATAGTCCAAAGCCCATTAAACCCATGTCCAATCAAAGAACATCAGATTAGACGGACTCATAAACAGAAAACTAATCTGGAAACATCAATTTTAACCATGCCATGAAATTTTACTCGACGGTATATTGAGTCTTGCCATCATATCTTATCCTCTCACACTTATCGTCAACATACCAGAAAGCCTCGTTAAAAGATTGCTACGCTTTGGCAATTCTCGTTAATGCTGCTTTCGATAGAAATGAGGAAGTTATTTTTTATGATTAGCTTGAATAAAGTTTTGTATTCAGAGATAAGATTTTCACCCCGTCCTGCTGATGATGAGGCGTGGGTTTCGCAAACCGAACACTGGTCGGGAACCACAAAAATGACAGCTACTTACTCGTTCAAAACGTTAGAAAGTGCTATAAAAGGCACACTTGCAGGTATGGATAAGAAATATGCAGAAATCGTTGAAAGGGTTTCAGAACATCATGTTATAGTGAAACTTTCATAATTTTGAGCCCGTTAAATTTGGATTGTTTAAATTTGTCTAATCTGGAAACATCAGATTAGACTGACTCAACGCCCTCAAAATTGAGGGCGTTAAATTTTAACCAGCTCAATTTTGAGCCCGTTAAATTTGGATTGTTTAAATCCCCAACTAACCCAAAAATAATCATGACCCTCAACCAAACAATCCCCATTCCCTATTCAGAAGAAGCAGAACGACGTGTGCTAGGGGCACTCATGTCCGACGACAACATTTGGTTATCCATTTGCGATATCTTATCAGCACCCCATTTTTATTTAAACAAACATCAGCTTATTTTCAAAGCAATAGCAGATTTAAACAATGAAAGTTGTGTTGCCGATCCAATCACAGTCAGCGAACACCTTATAAGCAAGGGACACTGGGAAAAAACAGGCGGCGGCCAATATCTAGCCACCCTCTTCCAAAACAGACCCGCCACCGCAAACACAATGGCTTATGCACAAATCATCTTTGAACAGTGGCAACGTCGCCAACTCATTCAAATTGGCAATGACCTAACAGATCAAGCCCTCAATTTGAATGGGCAAAACGTATCCGGTCTACTCGAAACAACTGAAAAAAACATATTCAATTTATCCCAAAATATCAATACTGACGACAAAATCAAAGATTTATTAAGCATCCTCAAAAAAACAGTGGCGCAAATAGATGACAATGCACAAAATCCAAACGGAGGGGGATTAAGCAGCGGTTTTATTGAACTTGATCAAACGTTAGGCGGCGGATTTCAAAAAGGAGAACTCACAATAATTGCCGCCAGGCCGTCAATGGGGAAAACAGCTTTTGCTCTCAACATCGCCGAATTCCTCGCATCAAGCCAACACCCCGTCATTGTTTTTAGTTTAGAAATGTCCGAAACACAATTAGCAATGCGCTTACTGGCAGCCCGTTCAAATGTCAATATAACTCAGATCCGTACAGGGCGCTTAACGGATGAACAATGGCCCTATGTCGTTAAAGCGATGTCGGATTTAGAAAATATTCCCTTATTTATAGAAGACTCAGCCGGCTTATCACCAACGCAGCTAAAAACCAAGCTAAGGCGATTTATCCACAAAACAAAATGCCAGATCAGCGCAATAGTGGTAGATTACTTGCAACTCATGCAAGTAGCCGAATTAAAAGGCGAACGGGTCAATGAAATTTCAGAAATTTCACGCAGCTTAAAGACCATCGCAAAGGAATTCAACATCCCCGTTTTAGCCCTATCGCAACTCAATCGGAGCGTAGAAAGTCGTAACGACAAACGCCCTCAGATGTCTGATTTAAGGGACTCAGGAGCAATCGAACAAGACGCTGATGTCATCCTTTTTATTTACAGGGATGAAGTGTATAATCAAAACAACGACAACGACGGCATTGCAGAAATAATAATCAGCAAACACCGCAACGGGCCAACAGGCATGATCAAACTCAACTTTTTGGGAGCAACAACACAATTTACAAACAGGAGGTACGATGATGAATTGTCCTAGTTGCGCCGCCAAGTCAACAAAAGTTAATGCAACCAAAAACATGGGTTGTATTGTAATCCGTTATCGTCATTGCCCATACTGCGATTTCAAATTCAAAACCTCAGAAGAAGCCTTTTCAATTTATGTCCCTAAAACAACACATCATCACCCAACTTTTGAAGGACGAACAAGCGTGGTCAAAGCTCTATGAACAACTCCAAGATGCCTTAACACGTACACAAAAAAAACTCATGCATGAAGGCATCACCGCAACCCTTGACCACATGCGCACTTTGGATGCCGGCACATTCACAGAAAAAGATGCCACTCTCATACTCAATACATTACAAACCTATATGGGTGCTGAAGCAATGATGGTAGCATTACAAGGGCCCGTTATTAATTTAAGCAATGCCATATATCAACTAGGCAGAAAAGAAGTCATAGAAGGTGTCGATATCAGTTTCAGACACCCAGACTACAATGCCCTTGAGCTAACAAAACGCACAAACCTCTACTGGGTAGGCAATTCATGGAACAGCCATACCAACAAACTGATACAAGATGCACTCCTTGATTATTTTAAAAAAGGGTATAGCCGCCAGCAATTCATGGAACGTTTCGCCAAAGACTTCGCCGGCCTAAGCGAACGCGGACAACACTATTGGGAACTACTCGCCGATCACACAGCGACCCGTACACGTGAGATCGGACGCATTGATGCCTACCAAAGCGGCGACATCCAATATGTCCAAGTACGAGCCCACATAGACAGTCGTACAACAATGATTTGCAAAATGATGCACCGCAAAATAATCCCCGTTAGCCACTTGATCAAACAACGGGATGACTATCTTGATGCCGCATCAAAGCGCGACATGGAAACCGCAAAATCAGCATGGCGAATGTGGCGTAACGATGACGACTTATCACAAATCAGCCCAGATGCCAAAAAATTACCGCCCAATACCGGTATGCCACCCTATCACTTTCGGTGCCGCACGATCACAGTCGCATACTTCACAGATGAGACATTGCCAGTCGCAGATGATGAAATATTGCCAGCATCATCACCCCAAACTCGTAAACCGACAACAGAGATCAAACGACCTAATAAAAAAGAATCTCAAAATTATAATGAATGGTCAAAAAAAGTTGACCAAGAACTCGCAAAATTTTCACCTTCAAAATTAAAGGCTTTTTTTAATGCTCAAGTTAAAAATTTAACAAATGACTTAAAGGAAACCCAGCAAAAACTAAATAAACTGCGTACTGATTTTTATGCCAACTCAGCGAATTTTAAAAATGATCCAAAAGCCTTGAAAAGATTCAATAGTCAACAGACTCGTTATCAGAATCAACTCGTAGAAAAACTGAACACTGCAAAATTGGAACTTAATCCTATCGCAACACATATTTGTAAACGTTTATACCCACATATAGAATGGGACTTTGTAAACATCGACCCGCGTTGTCTCGTTCCCATACTAAAAGAATTGGATAAACTGGCCAAAGATTTTCCTAAAATATTTAATAAGTTGAAATATATTGGAGCAGGTCATAGCAAAACAGAACACGGACAATTTGTATTTCAAACTTTTCAGAGAGAAGATATGCAAAATGCTTATGGATTTGCACAAGGAAAATTTGGAATAATCGCTTTATCAGAAAGGATGTATGATAATAGCGATAAACTAAACGAATCCCTAAAAGAAAGTTTTAGAGAAAAATGGTTAACCTCAAAACGACCACAGGATGTAATTAATCACGAATTTGGACATCACGTTGATTTTCATTTAAAATTAGAGTCAAATGAATATGTCAACAAACATTATAATGGCTTAAAACCAGAAGCCATCGAAGGTTTATCAATATATTCCAAAACAAACGTAGCGGAATTTCTAGCAGAATCGTTTACAGAACTGAGACATAACCCCAAAACCACGGGATTAGCAACCTATCTAGGTGAAATATTAGAATTAAACAAAAGGTTATTAAAATTTTTGTTAAAGAAAATAAGACAATCCATTCAACATCACCTGAGATAAATATGACAACATTACCTCCCTTTTGTTTATGGTGTAAACATTTTCAAGACGACCAAAAATGCAAAGCTTATCCCAAGCTGATACCCCAAGAAATTTGGGAAAATCAACACGATCACTTACAACCCTATAAAGGTGATCAAGACATTCGTTTTGAACTTAAAGCAGACATAAGTTTTGGCACAAAGCAAACATTAGAAGTACATAGAGAGTGGTTAAATTGGGCACCCTATCCACCCGCAATGTAATCCAATGTAGGGTGGGCAAAGATTGTTGCCCACCTAGTAATATCTCTCTGTATGTGGTGGCAATTTTAATCTCAAGTCACCAGAATAA
>JAYQWI020001391.1:0-1821 GCA_035871815.2 Candidatus Parabeggiatoa communis | reverse complement strand
ATTTATCATTAAAAAACAATCAGTTACTATAAACTGAATTTATAAATGACAATTTTCAATTAACAATTCATAATTCACAACTCATTAAAAATGGCCCTCCCCAAAATCCGTTATAATCAGCAAAATTATAATCCTAATGAGACTCAATATTTCCAATTTTCAATTTCCAATCCACAAATAGGAGGTCATATCAAATATATAAATGCAAAAATCAGTTCAAATTGGCAACTCACTAATTTTATTGTGGTTGTTACTTTTTCTGCAAATGGCCGCTTGGACGGTACAGGCAGAGAATTTACAAATATGACCCATCTACGCTGGTACTCGAAGTGGGCCATTCAATGGATTTAAGTCTACATTTTTTTAAACTTAACATGACGAAATAATTATGAATACACAAATTCATTCACCACATTCTTTTTATTTCAAGAGTCTCATTTTGATTTTGTTGCTTTCATTACAAGGATTTTCGCTATCTGCGGTAGCGGAATTGCTGATTGAACCCACGATTCCGGCCGTAACTGTGGGGCAATCTATTACCTTGTCAGTGTCAGGTGCAAGCGGTGAAGTGATTTGGACACCGACAAAAGGTAATATTCAAGGCATGGGAACTAGTGTGACTTATGTTGCCCCTACTCAGCCAGGTGCAGATGCGGTAATGGTGTTGGATGGAGCGGGTAACGTAGAAGTAATCAAAATTGAGGTGTCGTCAGCGAACAGCTTTACGCTAGAAAATGCAGTTTGGCGAGTGTTTACTAATCGAAGTTGGATTCGGGCTATTCTTTTATCAGAAGATAGAAAAACACTTTGGATAGGCACGACAGGTGGGCTTGAGTTGCGCGATGCGATAACCGAGAAGTTGGAAAGAGTCTATACGGCTTTAGATGGCTTGCCAAACAATAATGTTGGTGCCCTTGTTAGTGATGGCAACGGCGGATTGTGGGTGGGCACTGTCGGTGGTCTCGCCCACCGGAATAACAATGAGGAATGGACCGTTTTTAATACTGATAACTCAGATTTGCCAGACAATTCTGTCAACACGCTTATGAGTGATGGCAAAGGCGGATTATGGATAGGAACGGAGGGAGGTGGTTTAGCTTTCCTCAGTGAGAATCAGGAATGGCGGCACATTTTTAACACCGATAACTCACAATTACCAAATAACGCGATCCAAACGATTGTTAGTGATGGCAACAGTGGGTTATGGTTGGGTACCTCAGACGGATTGGCTCATCTGAATAGTCATGGCGAATGGAAGAGTTTTAAGGCAGATCATTCAGAATTGCCAAACAATCAAGTCAATGTTCTTTTGAATGCTGGCAATGACGGCTTATGGATAGGAACGGCAGGGGGCCTAGTTCACCTGAGTCTCGACGAAAAATGGCAAGTTTTTAATACTGATAATTCGGGTTTACCTGACAACAATGTCGATGCCATTTTAAACGATGGCAACAGAGGATTATGGGTTGGAACCGGGAAACTTGGCAATAAGACAGGTGGTTTAGCTTACCTAAATAATAGTCAGGAATGGACCGTTTATCATGTTGAGAACTCAGAGTTGCCCAGCAATAGGATTCGCACCCTTGCTAATGATGGCAATGATCGTTTGTGGATAGGGACTTGGGGAAGAGGCCTAGTTCGCCTAAAAGAGCATGAATGGAGGCTGTTAGATAATTCCTACTTGCCAGGTGGTAATGCTGTTTTGGCCCTGATGTCAGAAATCGATGAGACTGACGATCTGTGGATAGGCACAAGTTTTGGGGGCTTAGCTCACCTGAATAACCGAAATCAATTGACTACTTTTGATCTCAGTCCATTAAG
>JAYQWI020001390.1:0-2537 GCA_035871815.2 Candidatus Parabeggiatoa communis | reverse complement strand
GTGCCGACTCAGAGCAGAATACTGTTGCCACAAGTTTTCGTTACCGCCAAAGTCAATCTGTTTGATATCGAGAATGGCTTGCCCTCTAACACTGGTAACCGCATGATAAGTAGCAATCAGTTCTTGTCCAGCACCATCAGGCTTGGTATAAATTAAACGGAGTGTGTCGGCTTCAATAGAGTCTTTAAAAAACAATAGGTTAGAAAAATCATCATTTTTGAAATGGGTATAATGATCCGGATTGCAAACTGAAATCGTCATGCGCCCGTTTTCCCTCACGACAGCACCAAAAAATGTTTTGTGGCTGTTATCGCGTGGATAGACAAGCGTCGTACCTAATAGAGGCGACAAATTTTCATAAAATAGACGTTGTTGTTGATCAACCTCTAACCCATTGATTTTTATAGGACGTTCTCCTATTAGTAAAAATGCGTTCATGTTTTTCATTTTTCTATTTGAATTATAAAAAAAAATGTCAATATTATTAGCCATCGAAGGGGCCAAAATAAAATTAGAACCCAAGGCCGATTGGGCCTGGCAAGGTTTCGAGGGTGAAATCAGCTTAAAAGCCAGTCACTCACTGCTCAATATCGATAAAAAACCCGTCCTCATCAAAACGGATTTTCCACAAACTCACAAACTGGGTAAAAAAACATATACTACTCTAACTCACTCAACCCCAGGCATTATTGAATTCGTCGCCTTATCGGTTGATGATAAGACACTGAGTACGCAAGTTTTTTCAAAGGCCGCCTGTCTCACCGAAAAAACCAAGGGCACATTTCAAGCCCTTGTGACTCAACCCGCCTTGACACCAAATGGGGTAGCAGATCTGGTTTTGTCTAAATCGGGACAATGGCAGGTTGTTGAATCGGGACAGAAAATCATGGGGGTGGAGGCGACAGCCCCACAATCTGTTTTTTTTGATGTGACAATATCGGCACCAGCCTCAGAAAAAACTCAAAAACAAGTGCTTGCCGAAAAAACGAAGAAAGATGAGAATCCAGAAGAAACAGTCGATGTGGAATTGTTCTTTTCTTATAAAGACGGTACGCCTATTTTTAAAGCACCCTACAAGATAAAAGACTGTCAAGGCCAAGAATTTATCGCTTCTCTTTCTGATAAAGGGGTTGCTTGTCTGACTGTCCATCCTGGCCTGCTAGAAATAGAACTCGGTGAAGATGTCCGAGAATACAAACCCAATCGACAACCGCAAGCTAATCCTAAATGCAATCCCAATTGCACAACTGAGCAAATTATTCAAGAAGAGCCAATCAAAGAGGCGGGTATTTGGGAAATTGCTTATGATTTTGTCAGTGATAGCATCAGCATCGCATTGAAATGGGTAGGCGAGGTTCTTCAAGGTGATTTCAACAAAGATCCCACAACGGCTCAAATCATCACAAATACCCTAATCACAATGATCCCCGTTTTAGATCAAATAGGCGATTGTCGTGATCTCACCGCCAATATCATCACTTTGACTGATGAAACAGAACGCGATAAATTTGAAAATTGGTTAATCCTCTTAATCACACTGATTGGGATGATACCCACCCTTGGTAGTGCCTTAAAAGGCCTGTTCAAATATATTTTAAAAAATAGTGGTAAAATCACCAAATTAAAATTATTGGCTGTTTCGCGCATACTTGGGAAAGGCAATCCTGAAAAATTCTTAACAAGTTTAGATTGGGAAGACTTGACTCAACAGAGCATCGACATTTTTGATAAAGTTATTGATAAAACACAAAGCGTTATTCAATATTTGGATGATTTAGCGAAGAAATTAAGTGAGCAATATGCAAAAGCCCTTTCTCAAAATCTTCATAATCTGCTTGAATCATTGGAATCCATAAAATTCATGTCTAAAGACAAACTCAAAGAAGCGATGTATTGGTATAAAAAGCATATTGATCAGTTGACTGGCGCACAAATCAAAGGAACCGCTTATTCTACAATAATAAAAACAACCGTTTCCAAGAGTACTGGAAAGAAAGATGGAAACGGATGACTAATTTAAATGTAGGGGCAATCACTTGTCGTTGCCCCGTGATAAGTAACTGAATATATTTTTAGCTTAGTCACAAAATTCTATTGTCTTATGCTTTAAATTGATGTTAGTACCAGTACGTAGCATAAAATCCATGCCTAAAACACCATTAATGCCAAAACCGTAATCAACTTCACCAATTTTAATTTCAAAGTCAGATAAACGGCATTCACCAATTTGCAAGTAATCAATGTGACGTGCAAACACAAATTCACTACCGCCTACTCCGCGTATTGTGTACAGATTATCTGACTCGACTGGCAGAATTTGAATCGAAGCCACAATATCTGCCGCTAAAAGCGTTGTGGCTGAACCCGTATCGACAAGTATATTAGTAATATCAAGGGTTGCGCCATGATAGGCAATCGTGATCTCTACAAAAAGTAGATTATCTCTAAGTATTAATTGCATGACCACTCCTAATACCATACCATTGAATTTCATGAATATTCAGCTCTTCACGACTGGTATGTACAAAATAAAATTC
>JAYQWI020001389.1:0-2124 GCA_035871815.2 Candidatus Parabeggiatoa communis | reverse complement strand
TGATGCTTTGTAGTCAATACAATTGGCATCAGGATTGGCATTAAATTTTGCAGCAATATCTAACGCATTCTGCCAAGAATGTGTCTCAAGACAACTTGCATCATTTAGCCAGATTAAGCCAGTGATATTGTCTGTTACTGTACCATCATTGTTATAAGTAAATCTTGGTTCGGGCCATGGAACACCTTTTTGCAAAGCTCCATCATCTTGACCGTAGTGGCTTGTCACTTGCCCTGTTTTCCATACTGGCGCTGCTGGAGATGAGATATTTGCAGTACGCACCGGCAAAATGTAATTTTTGTCGGTTTCTTTAAGGCCTGTGCCTATATCGCCGCTATTAGACAGATTGATAATCCATGCCAATGTTTTACTCCAAACAGAAGTTGTAGAGGTCCAATAACGTGTGGGTTGAACAGCAATTCCTTGTTTATTTAGCCAAATGGCTTGACTAATTTCGTTTGCGTTGATAAGGCTTTCCAGTTCATTGATATTCGCCAGTCGCCAATCTTGATAAGATGCCTTGTATTCTTTGCAGTTGTAACTGGCAGATTTATTATTAAAATTAGAAATCTTGTCAAAAGCATCTTGCCATACAACACTGCTTCCTAAACAATGTGATTGTTTGAGCCACATCAACCCTGTCAGGTTATCTGTAATAGTGCCATCTTGATTATCGGTAAATCTAGGAGTAGGCCATTTAACACCAGCTTGAATATCACCATCATCACCTGCTTCATATTGAGTAACTTGCCCAGTTTGTGACAACTTGATATTATCATAAGTCCCTGTCCCTGCTAAAGGAATCTCAAACTTTGGAGTACGAGAATCATTAGATGCAATAATAATTGCAGCCTGTTTTTCGCCCCATGATAATGGTGAAAACACAATACTGATTGTACAATTATCGGAAGGTGATAAATGCACTTTTTCTGAGCAAGTTGTGTAAGATTTATTGATACCAAATTCACTCT
Organism: Candidatus Parabeggiatoa communis; assembly: GCA_035871815.2. Taxonomy (GTDB): domain Bacteria; phylum Pseudomonadota; class Gammaproteobacteria; order Beggiatoales; family Beggiatoaceae; genus Parabeggiatoa; species Parabeggiatoa communis. The sequence continues at coordinate 1,153 of JAYQWI020001389.1, read as the reverse complement.
GATGCATACCGGAAAGAGAAAATTTTTCTATTTCAAGTGACGACTCTCCAGTGTTAGTGACAGTAAAACCTTGTACATTTGATGACTGGCTGATAACTGTTTCGCCAAAATGATGTGAGGCTGGTTCAACCGAGAGACTGGTTTCGTCAATAATATCTTCAAGGTCTTTGCCAATTTGCACGAATACCGGGTCATTAGCGAAATGAGGAAGATCAGATTGTGGTTTTTTTCCTTGAACACTCGCATAATAATCATCGAATTTGCGATGAGCAGAACTTTTATTGCTATCAGTTCGACGACGATATTTTTCCACATTAAAATATCCACCATTCAGCAATCTGTCATGGTTATAATCACCAAACACACGAAAGCGGGCTCCCCAATTATTGGAACCTGCTACTAAAAAGTCATGTTTGTCTAGGTAAGCACTGTCAAATTTCGGTTCAGTGTTCATATCTAACTCATCTGGCATGGATTCATCAATATTGTAATTAGATTCCAAATTGCCATTTTGAAGTAATAAGCGGCCCCGGTAAGTATCCATAATACCATACGCAAGTGGCACAACCGCATCAAGGAAATAATAATTAGATTCGCTGGCTACTGCAATGGCACCATTAGCCATTATAACATCATCCACTAATGGATGATCTAATGGTTCTGGAAATCCTCTTGGAATCCATGGAATTGAACCTATTAAAGTATTTATGTTGTCAAAAGCAACTACATACCCTGCATAAAAAAAGTATTTATCTTTGGTCGCTTTTCTGTGCTTATAATGATTTTTATTTAAGTTTAATAGCCAAGGATTTGGATAGACAGGAACTTTCATGTCTCTTCTGACATTATTATTACCAACATAATAATTATCATTAATTCTCATTTTCCGCAAATAAAAGCCGTCAAAAGAGTGGGTTTTCAGGTCATATTTGGTGTCACGGGTGAATACGCTACCACAGTTTTCCCGCTGTTCTAAAAGCTCAGCAGCATTAGTGTCCGATTGTATATCGCCTTTGGTACTGTCATCAATAATACCCCCTTCGTATTCTTCATAAGTGTTAATAAACCCATCATAATTATCAAGCATTAGATCACATGCACCGGGTGTGTATAAATTTTTATCAGTCACAACACTGCTATCAACCAAAGATTC
>JAYQWI020001388.1:0-6277 GCA_035871815.2 Candidatus Parabeggiatoa communis | reverse complement strand
GCTTGCTGTTACGGGTTAATTGAAACAAAACATCAGATGACAATGCTATACGAGAGTACGCCGCCAATGGGGAATGACTTCTGGCGTATTGTACCAGTGTTCTCCATCCGGCGAGTATAAAGCAAAATGGGTGTTGTGTGGCCCATTGACTTCTGCGTACAATAAATCACCGCGTTGTTCACCATAAGTCACGGTACATTCTGTCTGCTTGGCTAATTTCTCCTGCCAATTGTGAGGGAATGTGGGGTGAGTTTGCGGTTTAGCTTGGGCTACCCCGATACTCCCCACCACGCCACCTGCTGTAGCGGCACCGGCCGCTAAGGTTGTGAGTACATTACGTAAAAGTTTACGTCGTTGCATAGAGAACTACCTCCCGTTTTGGATTAATGAAAAATCAGTTATCAGTTATCAGTTATCAGTTATCAGTTACCCGTTACCCGTTATCAACTAGGCTCAAAAAAATAACTTCCCCTAACACACTCCTAACCTTTCCCAAGAGGGGTTTGTGCATAGTAAACATGAGGCTCAACACATATTAATAAATTTTAACAAAAATAAGTATCAAATGAAATATAGAGTTAACTGTTCCTAAAAACTTGGCCAAAGTTGGACATTTTTAGGTAATTCGCTCTCTGTTGATAAATTCTGAAAAATTGCAACTAGAGTCCGGGTTGAGCAGGCACATAAGTTGATATCAGTTCCACAAAACGGTCTGATATAACCATGTACTGTAAGAAATAAAAGCAGTCCCGATTGGGTCAAATAGGGCTTCAAACCGAGATTGGGCGTTTCGCCACTTCGTTTGAAGAACTATTTACCAACTTTTTTTCCCAATACCAGGTACGAGAAAACCTTTCTCGTTATGAGTCAACCTGACTCATAACTAATAATTATTATAGGGTTACTTAGTTTTATTTTCAAGTCGTCAAATTTATTGGACAAATTGTACAAGAAAGTCTAACTTTGTATAACTTTTTGATAACAGTTAATAAACTCTTTTCTTGACAAATTATAAAATTTTTAGTTACCCCCGTTTTGGTTAATGAAAAATAAAAAAAAACGGGCGAATTTTGGAGTGCAAAATTTATTTTGTGACAACAGGCGAATTTTGGAGTGCAAAATTTATTTTGCGACGGGCTACCCTTTTTTTGGGAATGCGCCCAGTTTGTACGAAAAACAAGACAAGCAAAAATTCAGAATGGTGGGCAACAATCTTTACCTACCCTACATTGATTTGAATGTTATATTAAGAAAATACGGCTTGATAGTACATGCCTTTTGCATCTTTGGCATAAGGAATTAAAAAAACGGGGATGGGGCCTTTTTTGGGATGTGCCAATTCGTAAGTATCTTGACAACGTTGAATACCACTGGTATCTCGAAATTGGAGCCAAAAATTATCACGATAGTCTTTGAAATGAGATGGGCCCGTTATTTCTGCTTGAATCAGTTCTAACTCTGCCGATTCTTCTTCTGACAATGTCATCTTGAAAATGTGGTTGAGATAGGGCGCAAAATCCTCATACGTTAGCACATCATGATATTGTGTGGGATCAAACATTCAAGTGTTCTCCTGTTGAGTTGATTTGGGTTGCCAACACATTAAATCGTAGGCCCCATTTTGTTCAATATACTGAAAATCTAAGCGTTGATACAAGCGAAGGGCTGGATTATAGGGTTCAACATGAAGCGAGACTTTTTGATTATGCGCTGTTGCCTCTGCCATTATTTGTTTAATCAAAAATGAACCCAAGCCTTGATTACAATAGGCTGGTAATAGGGCAATATCCATAATGCAAATTTCTGACGGACGCCGATGTACATAAAGTCGCCCAATGGGTTGGTTATCTAATAATAATAGTTCAAAAGCGGCATCATAATAATAAGTGGTGTAATGATGATGCTGGGCCTGAAATTGTTGGGCAATAAACGCCGCTTTTTGTTCGTCAGTCCAATCAACTACAGTGAGTTCCTGCTCACGAATTGTGCCATATAAATGCTGTAAAAAGGGCATATCGCTTGTTTCGATAGGCCGTTTGGTGATTTGATTTGGATCAAGTGGCATTAATTAAAATCCTCCTTGAGACATTTGGTAATAAGGGGTTTGCGCTAATTCAACTATTGCTCGTGGTGGGTAAGGTGGGCAAGCGAGCAATGATGTTGTGAGCTTTGTATAATGAAGGGGCTAATCGCTTGCCCACCCGACAGGGTAACAGGGTAATAGGGTATATTTCTTTAAAAATCAAATGATTATACTTTTTTTTCCCCTGTACTGATGTCAAGTACAGTAAACCTATCAATAATGAATAAAATGAAAAAATGAAAAAATAACCAATAGCAAATAGTCTATGGTAAAATAGCTTATTTTTATATTTCAATACGTTATCAAAAATAAAGAAATTTTGAACGGTGATTTTGATCATTTTTGTGTCCAATGAAGCGTTTGTACTATAAACTATTCTCTAATTTGGTTCGAGGTTCAAGTTTTTGCGTGCAAAAACTTGAATTTTGAATAGTGTTTTGAGAGATCAATTGGAAACAACCAACGATTCATCAGGGAATGAAAGCGTTGAACCCGATTTTTTAACGATGGAGTAATGACGTGAAATTAGAAGAAATAGAAGAAGGCATGGTAGTGAGCGGTGTTGTAGAAACCTTACCTAAATACGGTGCTTTGATCAATTTGGGTGAAATTATTGGCTTGGTGCATGTCAAGGATATGGCTTGGAAACATGTCAAACATCCTGCAGATATACTCACTCTTGGTGAAACCGTCGATGTTAAAGTACTGAAAGTTGAGTCTGAACGTCAGCGTGTTTCTTTGAGTATCAAACATTTATCTGAAAATCCTTGGATTAATATTGCTCAACGTTATCCCGAAGGTACGCGCAAATTGGGTGTAGTAACTGGATTAACTCATTTCGGTTGTTTCATCGAAATTGAAGACGGCATAGAAGGCTTGGTACATCAATCAGATATGGATTGGACTCATAAAAAGGTGCATCCCTCTAGGGTTGTCCGGAAAGGTGAGGAAGTCGAAGTGATGGTTTTGTCTCACGACGAAGAACAGGGTCGTATAGCACTTGGGATTAAACAATGTCTCCCTAATCCGTGGGTAGAATTTGCGACGGCTCACAAGAAGTACGATAAAGTGATGGGAAAAGTCAGCTCAACGACTCATTTTGGTATTTTTGTTGGGCTTGAGGGGGAAATTGATGGCTTGGTACATCTTTCTGACATTTCTTGGGATGTCCCGGGTGAAAAAGCGGTACGTCATTACAAAAAAGGTGACGACGTTGAGGTTGTCATTTTGAGTATTGATTCGGAAAATCAACGTATTTCTTTGGGCATCAAACAGTTAGAAGACACTTTATCTGAGTTTATTGCTGAACATCGCAAAGGCAGCATAGTCAGAGCGACGATTAGTGAAATGGATGAGCAGAAAGCCATTCTCCAGTTAACGAATGGTATTGAAGGTTATATCGACATATCACAATTCGTGCCTGAAAATATTGAAGATGTTCGCCGTATTTTGCAAGATGGTGATGAAGTAGAAGCTCAGTTTATTGGGGTGGATCTGACAGGCGGTTACCTTATTCTGTCTTTTTGTGAAGAGACTGATGAAGAAGAAGAGGAGACAACGAGAACGGAATCTTAAGCGGTTCGTGGATTCTTTAGCTTAGGGAGATTTTGGAGTCCTTCGCAATCGCAAAGGACTCCAAAATCATAAGCGAGAAGCTTATGCCATTCGCGAATCAAAACTTATACCGTTGCGAGTCGAGATTTGAGTTGAGTAATTCTTTGGTATGACTCGTTTATACGCTCTTCGCTGAGCGCGCCGTTTTGAACCAATTGCTTGATAATTGTTGCCACACGCTTTGCAATGTCTGGTACGAAATCCCCGGTGTTATTGCCGATAACCAATATATCAATGCCAGCTTTAATTGCTTTGTGAATCGCGGTTTCTAAACCGTAAGAATTGGCAATCGCTTTCATTTGCATATCGTCGGAGAATATGAGGCCTTTGAAGTTTAATTCTCCGCGCAGTAGCCCAGTGATAATCAAGTTGGAAAGGGTGGCGGGGTAATCTGGATCGAGTTGTTTGTTAAACACATGTGCTGTCATAATGGTGTCGGCTTCGCCAGCCTGAATGAGCTCGATATAAGGTTCTAGTTCAAGCGGATTCCAAGTTTTGCTGACATCGGCTACACCAAGATGGGAATCGGCCGTTGAACTGCCGTGCCCGGGAAAGTGTTTAAGGGTGCAAAGCACATTTTGTTCACGATGGGCTTTGATAAATTCAAGGGCATGTTGGGCTACAATCTTGGGATTAGGCGAAAAACTCCGTTGTTTTTTGGCAATAATGGGATTGTGAGGATTGGTGTTGACATCAACCACTGGGGCAAAGTTGAGGTTGATACCGAGTTCAGCCAGCGTTTTTGCCATGCTTGTGGCATATTGGCGTGTCAGTTTTCTGTTGTTTTTGTTTCCGAGATATTGGTGTGAGACGGTGGCCGGAAAACCATAAGCTTTAGGCAATCTGTTGATTATGCCCCCTTCGTAGTCGATACCAATGAATAAGGGGATTTCCGAATAGTCTTGTAATGTGCTGACTAATGTTTTGACTTGTTGAGGCGATTGGATATTACGCACTGGACTTTGTCGAGCCACGTCGTAGTTAAAAAGCACAACACCGCCTATATGATGTTCTCGGATATCTTGTACGATGGGATCGTCATGGCTCATTATTTCAATGCCGCGAAATCCAACGAGCAACATTTGCCCGATTTTAACCTCTAAGCTGATTTCTGGCTTTGTGTTTTCTTCTGGCAAGCTTTTTTCTTGTGGCAAAGATTGGGAGTCAGATTTCTCATTTACCGGTGTTGCTGTGTTATGAGACACGGGGGGTTGTATTTCAGGTGATAAGGTGCAGCCGGTGAGCCAAGCCATTGCTGCCGTACTTTGCCCGGTTAATTTGAGAAATTCACGCCTATCTAGTGTAGGTGTTATGGTTTGAGGACTCATTGTTTATTAATGGCTTATGGTTAATTATTAATGGTTAATGATTAATGCAAAACGCTATGCGTTTAAGTTGTCAGAGCAAGAGGTTTTAAATCCGTAAGGATTTTGTTATTTTAGTTTATTAGTTTTAGTAATAAGCTTTTGACTCATGAATATTCTGAACTCATGAATTTATTCATTCTTTAGCCTATCACCTGAATAGTGTATATTATTAGATTGTATTCATTCATAGTATTTGAAGAGGTTATTGACAAATGGGATTATTTGATATGTTTAAGGGCGATAGTGAGGAAATGAATCCTCACTTTGCTTTCGTAACGTCGCTGATTTATATGATAGGTGCTGATGGTAAAGTCGAACACGAAGAAGTTGGACAACTGTTGGCAGTGTTGGGTGGTGAAGAGAGTGGTGGTGCCATTGGTGTTGGTGCCAATAACCAGCAACTTTTAGATCGTGCTTTTAAGTACTATCAAAAGAATCCGATAGAGACGTTTTTCTCTGAGGCTGTGCCGATGTTAACTGATGCACAAAAAATGTGCATTTTGACAAATATCCTGGACTCGTCTCTGTCAGACGGTAACGCAGCCCCTGAAGAACAAGAGTTGTTTAATAAATTTTTGCAAGCGTTTGAAGTTTCTGATGCACGCTTTCAACCGTTTTTTGATGTGATCGCACTGAAAAATGACCGTTCTGTGTTTACAAATACGGAGCATCCGAGCAACATGCCTGGGCATACTGTACAATTGAAATTGTAATTTTTTGTCTTTCTTTAAGGAAGAGGAGCGTTTTCACGAGACAAATGCTTTCTCTTCCTTAAGTATGTCTCCCCAAAATCATATTTGGCTTCGCCAATTTTAAACTTTGAGACGCGACTTGTCTTGCAAAACTTCTGCGCGAATTGCTCTGATGAATTGAAAATCAGCGTTAATACATGATAATCAGAGCAATCAGCGTTCTATTCAAAATACGCCGTTATTATTTCCAACCTCAAATCATTTTCCTCAAATCAGCCTTCTATTCTCAGTAGTTCGAAAAAAAATCAAAGCAAAATAAATTTTGCAACGAAAATCGGGCCTTTAAGATTTATCAATATGACCTTTTTTTACGCCTTTTCGATCTACTGATTATCTCTAACGATCATAAATCGCCCTGCCTACAACAAATCAATCCAATTAGTGTATTAGTCCCTGACCAAGCGATTGATTTTCTCTTTGAAGTCTAAATTATTGATTTCTAATTCGTTAATTTTGGCTTG
>JAYQWI020001387.1:0-8429 GCA_035871815.2 Candidatus Parabeggiatoa communis | reverse complement strand
ACTGGATTCGCCATTAAGAGAAGTGCCCTCTCACTCAAGAGGTGACAAAGAGATAGGCTTTTGATAGATAGGGTGCAATGCAGGTGATGGCGGTTTAAAACGGGATAGAACGCTGATTAACACAGATTAAAATCAGCGTTTAGCGTAGTAGCACACCGAAGGTTCACGCAAAAGTTTATGCGTGCAAAAACGGTATTTAGCGAAGCTTCCCTTCGGTTCACGCTAAAGTTTATCGAAGCGAAACTTTAGCGTGAAATGTGGTGTCATGACAAGAAGCTGAATCAGTGTTCTATCATATCACCTTTATGCCTTACTACCATACAAGTGAGGGGCGAACACGCAGGTTCGCCCTAGCCTAACTATAATGGCATTTGAGGGGTAGAGGAAGAGAATACCGGTTCTACCGGCTGCAATTCAACACTCTCCAATGGGCCATTTCCCCATCATTCATTTCATAACCATAGAGAAGGGTGGGCCAACTATATCTGTTACGGAATTGATGCTCAGCATCAACAACCGAATCGTTATTTCTTGGCGTAAATACCGCTCTTCCGCTCGTGAACGCAGCCACATCCGCAGAATAACGGGCTTTGACATCCGAAATACTAAAGGTGCCACAGCAATCTGCCAAGTTCAAGTCCCCAGTTGATCCACTCGTGGTGGTCAAACATTCTGGACCAATCGCAGGTGACACACATTGTCCCCGACTGATAGTCGCGCCACCTGCCGTGCGTTCCTCCGTATCCCACACTTCAAGGGCAAAAGTCTTAGGCATTTGCACAAGGGCTTGTGCTGCTGCTCTAATGTAACCTGCAAGACTGGTTTCAAGGTAGTAATCAGCACGTTCACCATAGAAGAACTTCGTGAAACTCCAGCTATGAAACCACGTTTGTAAACTGCCAGATTCGCCAACCGCTACTGCACCAGCCCCATCAAAATAGAAGCCACTACAATATTGGCCGCCCACACGCACAGCCTCTTCAACTTCGGCAATACTGTTTATCCCCGATCTATCAATAACCCGTCTATCAAAATCATCGATTTCAAGGTTTAGGGCATTGCCAGTTACCTCATTACCAAAACGGAAAATGCCCGTACCCGCTGTCCAACGGAGATTGACTGGCAGCATGAGACCCGTTGAAGCTTCTCTGTCGACGGTACCATAAACATTATTAATACCATTGACCGCAAAACGTGACAAATTATAATCGTCACCATCAGCTAAGGTGGGGCCCCAAGTGTTGTTAAAACTAATAAGACTTTCATACCGGAGACTCCCCGGCATTGGATTGAACGGATCGGGTCCTTCTTCTTGGAAGCCATAGATGTAATCCCCATGTGGACTTATACCTATAGGAGATGCCGCCCCATTTTCATTATGAACAATAACCCCTCGGTTGGTGTTCACCAACACTGGGTTATCAACGTCCAGACTGTTCCCATTCACGTCGATGCGGTAGTTATCAATACGATGGTCTGTACCAGTGGTACGGAAATTAGCTATCACAGGCGCATTATATGCCAGACCGGTATCCTGCCCTACCTTGGAGACCACAGCAAAACCCGATAACACATTAGGCACATCCCTTAAACCACGATTACCTACCCACACCGGATCCGTGAAAGTGGGCGCAACGACATCAAATTGGTTGGTAAAACGTTGCCCTTCAGCATTACTCCATTTCCAGGCAGTGGTGCCACGATGAGACATAAATTCAGTTTGGTAAGGTGCCCATTGCCCAGGATCGCCACTCAATAAAATGTTCATCATGTTATGATCCATACCATCCAGCACGGCTTCACCGATGAATTCAATATACCCCTGTTGTTTTTGGAGTTCAATCTTGTCTTCTGTCAGAATCGCATCAGCTTCAGGTATTAAGCCATAACTTGGGTCCATACACGGCCAATGCTTCTCGCCGTCTGCTGCTTGACAATGTGAGGTAGGTAAATCCATATCACCCTGATCGCCCATTTCAACCAAACCGGTGTACTGGAAGTTTTTAATATCCAAACTTTGATCCAGTTCCCACTCACCATCACCATCAATATCAGCTATACGGAAGACAAACACATCACCTGGTGACAAAATGATATCAAAGTCACGCAACTCAGCACACCATGCCGCGCCCCTGAAACGCAAATGACCTTGAATCCATAAAGGCGAGTCATTGGTGACAGTATAGTAATTTTCCCATCCTTCAGAACCATTATAATAAGGGAACAGAACAACATCACCTTTACCACCTTGGTGGAATTCCATCACAGCATTGGCTTGTGATGCCACTCCTAAACTTAACGCTACACCGACAGCTACGGCAAGCTTGTTCATTTTCTTCATATTACGAAGTCCTCTTTACAATGTTTATCAATTATCAATTATCAATGATCGGTTATCAATGATCAGTTATCAAATTATCAATGATCATGTTATTAATGATCAATGATCAGTTACTTATCACCTATCCGTTTTCAAATCAGAGGGCCTAAAACATACGCTTGGACACCGTGTTTTAATAAGGCCCATTTTAATTTATCGTTATACTCTATGGCACTGAAGTGAACTGTTAAAAAAATATAAAAATACCTGCAACCTTCATAACAATCATTCTAAATGATGGTTTTGAAGAAAACAAGCTTTGTTGAATATTTAAATGACAACGTACTGACCTGAGTTTTAATTATATATTAAATATAAAATCCATTTTCACAATCTCACATTCCTCAACCAACCCATCTATTATGTCTAACAGAAAACTTATCTAAAATCAAGCCAACACCCATAACCATCTGGGTGATTGAATCTATTATTTAGAATATTACTCTAAGCATCAATGTATGTCAATATACAACAAAGTGAGTTATTTGTACAACAAAAAGATTTTGATGAGAATGAGTGTTGTAAAAATACAACATTCACCCTTTAAAAAGCCTGAAAATTAACAATGACTTTGGAACCAAAATTCACAATTCAAAATTAGGTTTTCCAATGTGTCAACCAACGTCGTAATGTTCGCAGTGGTGCTGTCAATCGCATTGAATGTGAATTTTCAATAAAATCTAATTGTTGTTCTAGCGCGATTTTCTGCAATTGTAGCGCGTTATAGTCATGTTCACAATCCCTTCTAGGTTGTGATTTTCTTAACCCATTTTCGACTATCCTATCCGGGGCTCGCGATGCATTGGCGCATAACGACAGTAAGGATTGGGTGACATTTGACCAGCGGTACTTAAAGGCGAGCATTCTAACACCGTCTATATAGGTTGCATAGTTTTTAGGATTATGCAGTTTTTCAATCGCCGCTATCCAAGCCTCTTCGTCCGTCGGATTAACCACAATACCCGCTCTGTGACGAGCAATTTCATCGGCCAATACATCGCCTTGCGTTGTGATAATCGGTTTCCCCGCCCATAAATAAGATAAAATACGGGTACGAAAAGAAAAATGGGTTTCAAGGGAATCAAAATGGGCACTGACACCGATATCAGCATCCAATAAATGATTGTGCAAAACATCATAAGGCACCCAGCCACTTTGAAAAATGACTTGCGTATTATATAAACCTAATTCTTGTGCCAAAGCAATCGCACGGTGTTGCTTAGGCATAGTGTGGATAGTTGTATTAGGATGTTGTCCGCCTAAAAAAACCAGCCTTAAATCAGGATATCGTGGCTTTAGACGATGAACAACCCGAATCAACGTCAGCGGGTCAAACCATTCCCAGATACCACCCCCCCATAATAGAACAAACTTGGCCTCATTATCAAGGCTTTGCCGAAAACCGGTGCCAGTACGCTGCGGCGCACTATCTGGCAATCCAAAAGGCACGATTATCACGCGCTGTTGAATTTCATGATAAGTCAATGGGTTAATACGACCCAAGGCCAACAGATGACCGAGCCATAAATCACGTTGGCGCTCACTGGCACACAAAAAATAATCTGCCCATTTCAGTTGTTCATTCATCATGCGGACTTGATCGGCGATGATGGGCCGGTCTTGTGGCGCGTGGTGTTGTTCTAAACCTTCCAAAGGGACGGGATCATACAAATCGGCCACTAAAACTTTATCACTCTCACGGAGCATGGGGTAAAGGTCAAAGATATAACCTTGAAAGATGACAATATCATGACAACTTATCAGTTCTGTTATATTCTCTGGGGTGTGTTGTACCAAAGAAAAGGATGTCGTGTGTTGCAGTGTGTCAGGTATCGCATTCGGTGCAGCCAATGTGACAGTATGAAAAGGGGCCAAGGCTTTCGCAAATTCCCAATAGCGAATAGCAGGCCCGGCCATACGTTCAGTAATGACATCAGGCGATAACAGGAGAATAGACATATCAATTATTAATTATAAATTATAAATTAGAAGTTAATTTGGGGAATGCTTTCATTAAGGAATGCTTCATTAAGGAATGCTTATAACCAATTCAAACTCAAGTTTGAACGGAAAGTTCGTAGGTGTAGGTCTACGTTCCAACTTTAGTTTGCAAACAATTATTGAACTTCCAAATCTCCATGATCAACGAGTTCAAATATTAATTTATCACCTTCTCGAAATCCTTCTAAATCGGCCCATGATTTGACTAACTCACCAGACTCATTGCGGTGACGCACGACAGGAATATGCAGTTTCAAGTCTGGTGACAGGGTGGCTTCATAATCCTGTGGCGGTGTATTTAACGGATTCACCACTCGCCCAAGAAACAAAATGCTGCCCGATGGATTATGACGAATTAAGAATAGAAAAGGATGATCTGCGCGGAAGGTTTCAGGGGGTTCAGGCATAGCTGTCCCGCCAATACCAACGCCGGTTGATGCCGCAGCTTCTGTGCCTTCTTCATTGACATCGACAAACGCTTTATGGATGACTGAAGAAATAACGAGGTTTTTTGTACCATTTAGGCCTGAAAAGTCGGCTTGACGAGAATTGAACGCATCTGGCATACCCATAGCCGAGAGTGTGTTGGATAACTCAAATTCACCACTGATCTTGAATTTGGGCAAAAATACGGTAACGTCCTTATTTATAAAAAGGTTTAACCACACTTCAAGTTGTTTTGCTGTCAACGACTGTTCCCATTTCGAGAACCCACCCTTCGGAAGAATAACGATCATGGAAACCTCATTTCCTTCGTAGGCCAGTTCAAGCACTTGAACAAGATCATCTTCAAAATACGGTATGTGAATTTCTTTCTGACTCATGATAGGCACCTCAACACTGGTTTCGGGAGTCACCCAAAAAAGCGCCGTTTCGCTCTTATCAAACTCAGTGGCCCAATTGCCTTTAAAATAAATCGCATTAACGAGGACAAGGCGGGTTAAACTACTGAGCATACCCGGTTTAATGAGTTCTTTGATTTTGTCCTGGGTTTGTTCCTCTACCCAAGTGTTGATTTTCAAGCGGGCCGCTTCAAAAGCAGTTTGAAAGTCAACCGATTTCAGTTCAGCCTGATAAGCATTTGTTACCAAGTCGATAAAGCTATCAAGAAAGGGATAGGCTTGATCAAACCACAATCCATTGGCAACATTGAGCGCGATATCTTTTTTCTGCTGAGCGGCATTGATTTGCGCTTGCAACTCACCAAATGCGGAATGAAATTGAGTTTGATCTGTGCCAAAATGTAAAACCTCAGACATTTGCGCCGCAGTCTGCTCTCGTGCCCCAGCATAAGTCATAGCGAGAGCGGTTGAAATACTGTAGGGGGATAAAAACAGATTACCTTTATAGGTTTGCAATTGCTTGTAGAGATCAAATGCAAAAGCGGTGTTACTCGACACGACAGCGTCGGTGTTTTCAGCGGCAAAAAGCGCTTGAGTTGACATCAAGAATACTGTAATGCTTGCCGTTAAGATTTGTTTTTTCAGTTTCATAGCAATAATAGCAATCATCTACCAAAATTTATAACATGTCAATCATTGTTTATATTGACAGCCTTAGAGAGAAGAAATATTATAAATCAATAATTTACAAAGGAGTTGAGGAGTTCAGGAGTTCAGGATTTTATAGTAAATGGGACAACTGGATTGCCCCAACGGGCCAATGCCACCTTCGCGAACACGCAAGGGCAAGCCCCTATAGCCCCAAAATACGTTGTGTTTTGTAGGGACATACCTGTGATACTTAAAAATAATGGCATTGCCCCTACGGGCGGCTTATAGAGGCAATCCCTTGTGCTTGCAGGTGGTATATTAATTTTTTGGAGTAACGCCTGAACGCCTTTTTCGATCTACTGATAATTTCATCATGATATTAATGAAGACAAAACCGAACACACAACATACTAACGCCCTGGTTAATGAAACCAGCCCTTATTTACTACAACATGTTCATAACCCAGTGCAGTGGTATCCGTGGGGAACACAGGCCATAAGTTTAGCTAAACAACACAAGAAGCCCATTTTATTGTCCATTGGTTATTCTGCCTGTCATTGGTGTCATGTTATGGCGCATGAGTCATTTGAAAATGCACAAACCGCAGCCTTGATGAATAATTTATTTATCAATATCAAAGTGGATCGTGAAGAACGCCCTGATCTGGATAAGATTTATCAAAAGGCCCATCATTTGATTACGCAACGTACTGGTGGTTGGCCGTTAACAATGTTTTTAAGTCCTGAAGATCAGTATCCGTTTTTTGGGGGCACTTATTTTCCCCCGCACCCGCGTTATGGCATGCCCGCTTTTACCGATTTATTAAAAAAAGTCGCCGCATTTTATCATGAACATCAAGATCAAATTAAGGCACATCAGCAATCATTAGCGAAAACCTTAAACAGCGACGAGGTATTGCAAACCACAAGTGTCGCTCAGATCAACGCTGCCCCTTTAAATTTAGCGCGCGAGGAACTGGCAGACAGTTTTGATAAGATTCAAGGCGGTTTTGGAGGCGCACCGAAGTTTCCCCATATTCCCAATATTGAGCGTTTACTGCATCACTATATCATGACAGCAAGGCAAGGTGAGGCAGATGAGGCTGGCTTAGATATGAGCTTGTTTACTTTGAAAAAAATGGCCTTAGGGGGCCTATACGATCAACTTGGGGGCGGATTTTGCCGTTATGCTGTGGATGAACTTTGGATGATTCCCCATTTCGAGAAAATGCTCTATGACAATGGCCCCTTTCTGACTATCTATAGTGAAGCCTGGCTATTTCTTCAGACTAACAACAGCCTTTTTGAAAATACCCAGGCCCTTTCTCAAAAAGGGGATGATAATTTATTTAAGCGCATCGTTTTGGAAACGGCAGATTGGCTTATCCGTGAAATGCTTTCAAAAGAAGGCGGTTTTTATTCAAGCTTGGATGCCGACTCCGAAGGTGAAGAAGGCAAATTTTACGTTTGGACAAAAGACAAACTCAAAGACTTACTGGATAGTGAGTCCTATAAATTCTTTGCCTATCATTTCGGTTTAAATCGGGCAGCGAATTTTGAAGGCAAATGGCATTTACACGTTTTTCATGAGCGCGAAAAGACGGCTAAACATTTTAAATTATCCCTTGAAGAACTCAATACCCGTTTAGATAAGGCACAAGCTACCTTGTTTAAATATCGTGAACAACGAGCACGCCCAGGGCGCGATGAGAAAAGACTAACTTCATGGAATGCCTTAATGATCAAAGGCATGGCAACGGCCGGGCGGATTTTTGATCGTCAAGATTATCTCCAAATCGCCGAAAAAACACTTGATTATATTAAAAATACCCTCTGGGTTGACGGCAGATTGTTAGCAACGAGCAAAGATGGCAAAGCACATTTAAACGCTTATTTGGATGACTACGCTTTTTTGTTAGAAGCCATTTTAACCTTATTGCAAGCACGTTGGCGCGATGGCGATTTAGCCTTCGCCATAGCCTTAGCGGAAGTCTTGTTAGAAGAATTTACCGACACCGAACAAGGCGGTTTTTATTTTACCGGGCATCATCATGAAAGCTTGATTTCACGGCCTAAATCGTTTACAGATGATTCCGTTCCCAGTGGCAATGGCATTGCCGCCTTAGCATTAGGAAGATTAGGCTTTCTGTTAGGCGAATCCCGTTATCTTG
Source organism: Candidatus Parabeggiatoa communis (assembly GCA_035871815.2). Taxonomy (GTDB): domain Bacteria; phylum Pseudomonadota; class Gammaproteobacteria; order Beggiatoales; family Beggiatoaceae; genus Parabeggiatoa; species Parabeggiatoa communis. Next base: position 384 of record JAYQWI020001387.1, on the reverse strand, counting down.
AAGCGGTGGAAAAAACCCTTCAAGCGGCATGGCCACATATCACACAAATGCCCTCTGCTCATAGCACCCTGTTATTGGCGCTAGAAGATTATTTATTCCCCCCTCAAACGATTATATTACGGGGAGAAGCAGACAGAAACTTGAAAATCTGGCAAGCAGCGTGTCAAAAAGACTATGCGCCACAACGTCTCTGTTTTGCGATTCCAAATGATGCCACAGAATTGCCTGGTACGCTGTCAGAGAAAAAACCCCAAGGTGCAGCAGTCGCTTATATTTGTACTGGGTATCAATGTAATACCCCAATAACCTCATTATATGAATTGACAAAAACGTTGACTTTGTAGAGACGCACAGCAGTGCGTTTTTACGTTAAATTGTAGAGAC
>JAYQWI020001386.1:0-13341 GCA_035871815.2 Candidatus Parabeggiatoa communis | reverse complement strand
GGTTTCTAACAGATCATAAGGTAATCTTGCCCATCGTGCTGTCATAAAGTCAACCGTTTCGACTGCGCGTAAGGCGATCACGTAGTCGTAATGTCGCGCATCGCCCATGACACCCACTGATTTGACGGGTAAAAAGACGGCAAAAGCTTGACTGACTTTGTCATACCAACCTTGTTTGTGTAATTCTTCAATAAAAATCGCGTCGGCTTGGCGCAAAATATCGGCGTATTGTTTCTGAACTTCGCCCAAAATCCGTACCCCTAAACCGGGCCCTGGGAAGGGGTGGCGATATACCATTTCATGGGGTAGGCCTAATTCTATGCCGATTTTACGCACTTCATCTTTAAATAATTCCCGCAACGGTTCAATCAATTTAAGCTGCATTGTCTCGGGTAAACCACCTACATTGTGATGCGATTTAATGACATGCGCTTTGCCCGATTTTGTTCCGGCCGATTCAATCACATCGGGATAAATGGTGCCTTGTGCTAAAAAGCCGTCCGCTTTCATTTTCAGTTTAGCGGCCTCTTCTTCAAACACTTCAATAAACAAATTGCCTATGATTTTGCGTTTTTGCTCAGGATCGGATATCCCCTTTAAAGCGTTTAAAAAACGCGCTTCCGCATTAACTTGTATGACTCGTACTCCAAGATGTTGGGCAAAAGTGGCCATGACTTGATCCGCTTCATGCAAACGTAATAGGCCATTATCAACAAACACACACGTTAATTGATCGCCAATCGCACGGTGCAGTAAGGCGGCCACAACTGAGGAATCAACGCCGCCCGATAAGCCTAATAAGACATTGTTGTCACCGACTTCGGCCCGGATGCGTTGTATGCTGTCTTCAATAATATGAGCGGGTGTCCATAACACATCACAACCGCAGATATCCTGTACAAAACGTTCTAAAATGCGAGCGCCTTGCAAAGTATGGGTGACTTCGGGATGAAATTGTAAGCCGTAAAAATGGCGAGATTCGTCAGCCATGCCCGCAATCGGAGCATTATCTGTCGAGGCGATCAGTTTAAAACCGGGAGGTAATGCGCTAACGTGATCGCCATGACTCATCCAGACATCCAATAATCCATAACCTTCTGCGCTCAGATGATCTTCAATGTTGCGTAATAATGCAGAATGCCCCCGTGCGCGTACTTGAGCATAACCAAATTCGCGCCAATTGGCAGCTTCGACTTTGCCCCCCAATTGCAAGGCTAGGGTGTGCATCCCATAACAAATCCCTAATATGGGTACGCCTAAAGTGAAGAGACATTCAGGCGCACGAAAATGGATTTCGCTATCATTAACGGATTCTGGACTGCCTGACAAAATCACGCCTTTGGGTTGAAAATCATAAAGGGTTTGTTCTGCAATATCATAAGCATGAATTTCACAGTAAACACCCGCTTCACGGACGCGCCGTGCGATGAGTTGTGTATATTGGGAACCAAAGTCAAGAATCAGAATACGATGAGTGTGGATATTTTGCATAAATTTTTAGGGTGATTTTTTGTATTCGAGAAGGGTTGCGTTAAAAACGCAACACAGGTGTTGGAAAAAAATGATTATCATGATTTACGCTGATTAAATCAATCAATTGAGAAATCGCTTTTTGACAGACAAGCCTTGTACTTAGATTTTAAATCCTTTATTATAAGCACTCCTTGTCGTTTCATCATCCCTAAAACAGATAGGAATCAATAGGTTATGAAAATAAAACTTTTTAAAAAAGGGTTAATAGTGGCTTGCTTAACGGCAAGCAGTTTCTTTTTAGCGGCTGGAAGTTTTGCTAATGCCGATGATCCTTATGCGGGTTTATATGATACATTGGAGAATCCGCAACCGCCGATTACCCAAACGGGTAAAGTTGAAGTGGTCGAGTTTTTTTGGTATCGCTGCGGACATTGTTATTATCTGGAAGGGCCTTTGGAATCGTGGTTAAAAAAGAAACCCGATGATGTGGCGTTTATACGCATACCGGCAGTCTGGCCGACTTATAGCTGGGCATTTTCGGCAAAAGTCTTTTACAGCGCCAAAGAGTTGGGGGTTTTAGAAAAATTCCATTCTCCCTATTTTGGCTCCAAGCATGGCAAACGCCAGCTTACAGAAGGCGAACAGCAATTGATTAATCAAGTGTTTGACTTTTTTTATACCAGCGATTTTCTTGAGCCTGAAGAGGTTGAGCGTAATCGTAAACTGCTTGCTGGTAAAATAGAGCGTGCCAAAGAACTGACCAAAAATTACGGTGTCCGAGGTGTACCGGTCATCTATGTCAACGGTCGATACCGTTTAAGCCCCTCTAAAACTGGCGGTTATGACAAGATGTTTGAGATTCTGGACTATTTGATCAAGAAAGCACGTTAGAGCTTAGGCAAGCGCAGGGGGCAGACACGCCTGCCCCCTACGATATTTGTTGTGTAGCCTTGGGGGCAATTTTACGGTTCAATAGTCACATTGTTTCCAAGTACCACATTGCTGCCTAGAATGACACCGGATAAGTGACTCCCATTGGCTATGAAAACATTGTCTACAAAAGCGGGTGCATTCACATCTCCTGTAATGCGGCCTTTTAAAATACCACCACTGATTCGGGTATTGGGCGCTAAGTTGACATTGATAAATTGACCACCGACTTTACTGCTATTGCGAATCATACCCGCTAAAGTTCCCCCAATGACACGGGCACCGCGAAATTCAAAATCAGATAGGCTACCTTTATTGGTAATATAGCCGCTGACTAAACCACCTGTCATGCTCGCCCCTTTTTGGATGATCAGGTTAGAGGCTAAACCCAAATTGTAAACTGTGCTTTTGATTATCAAGTGAGCAACACTACGATTGGCCTCAATCACGCATTCACGCCTTATCACACCACGGTTGGGGCACGATGGTGTACCGGGGCTGACTTGAGGCTGCGGCAGCACGGGTGGCAACAAGCTGAGTGCCACATCATCAATCGCAAAAGTGGTCACCCCAATGTCAGAAAAGCTTGAATAGAGATTGAGATGATGAGTTTGAGCATCGGCATAAGCACTGACATCAACTGACACTTGCGCGTAGTCGCTGTAATCGGCAACCTGGGCATCTGTCACTTCAAACAGCGTGTTCCCATCAAACTGAACTTGCAGAACGTCATGCCCCTGGCCGCTTTGAGTGAGTATCTTCAACCAGAAACTTAAAGTGGTTATGCCAGGCGGCATAATCAGATTTTGTTCCGCATAAGACTTGCCCTTTGAAACTAGAAAGCCAATCACATTATCAGCTAAACTCAGGTGGTATTTTCCACTACGCGGTGTGACTTCCCAAATCATACTATTGATGTTGCCATGCCAAACAGGATGGTGCAAAGTAAAAGGAATGAATGAACCCAATTCAAAACCGCCATCCATCAGGCCTATCACCGTATCATCACTGCTCAAGTTCACGGATGCCGAATATTGTGGGCCGATGCGAGCGCCACCCACGGCGTAGATGAGCTGGAAGGCAATCGTTTCATCAATTTCAAAATACGCATCATCCGTGATCGTGAGATTTAAAGCTTTGCTGCCAGATTCCCCATCGGCCCAAGTCAGGCGATTGTCACCTTGCTCAAAAACAAAATCAAAGCCACCTCCTTTCGCGGAACCGACTGACATGAGAATGACAGACACCTCGCCCTGACTTCCTCCAGTACGACTCACTTCAAAGCTAATCGACTCCTCGTCTTCTTCATTAAAACTATCCGTTGTTGGCTGTATCAATTCGAGAATACCCGCACTCGGGCGACTCAATTCAACCTCATCAATCCAAAAATGGGTGAGGCCATTGCCTGAAATTTGTGAGTCAAAACGGAGATGATGGCGTTTACCATCGGCATATTCACTGATATCCAGCGAGACTGGGGTATAGTCAGTATAATCAGTGGCCTCAGTATCCATCACTTCAAAGATGAGTTCGCCATCAATACGGACTTGCATCTTGTCATTTCCAGTGCCACTGGCTTGTGGCATTTGCAACCAAAAACTTAAGGTGGTTATCTCAGACGGTATGAGAATAAATTGTTCAAAAAAAGCCGTGTCTGCTTGCTCACCCCCGAAACGCGCATGGTATCGCCCAGTATGGGGAGCATCTTCAACAATAACGCTATCAAAATGAACCGAACCCTGATGCCATGCCGGATTATTGATATCGTATTCAAAACCGCCATCCGCTAATTCAAAAGCACTATTAGCCAGCGTGGTTTCAATAAAGTCTTGAAAAGCAGAGACTCGGGTATACATCGTTTCCAGATCAGGTTCAGCACAGAATCCACCTTTATTGTGATCGCCATTAATATTAACAATACCGACCAGTGTCCATTCGCCATTCGGCTTTTGCACAACCAACGGGCCACCACTGTCTCCCCAACAACTGTCTTTCCCGCCTTCCGGGTAACCCGCACAAAGCATGGTTGGGAACAGCGTTTCCTCACGTCTGATGATACCATCATACAAAACGCCGTCATAATGTTGGGCACACAGCTCATTCGAGATAATGGGCAGCATCACTTCACGCAGTTGATCTGGTTTACCCGGAATCGGTGCTTCTTGAGCAATAGGAATATTATCGGGATCATAGGTTTCTCCCCAACCGATCAAAGTCGCCATGATGCCAGCGGCATCTAAGGTTGTACCTGGTTGAGCCACAGACACAGTGGCTTGTGTGGCGGGAGAAGCCAATTTTAACAGCGCAATATCAGCTTCATAAGTCAATGGATTAAAAGCGGGATGGATGACTATCTGAGTGACGGCAATCCGTTCGCCTTCATTGGAACTGAGTTGATGTTGCCCGACAAGCACTTCAATATCATCTGCCGTTTGACTCAATTCACCCAGGGCTGCACAATGGGCTGCTGTGACAACCCATTCTGGATCAATCAAGGCCGCACCGCAGTATTGAGCATGATAAGTATTAGGGTTATTAGCAAACACTAGGGCGGCATTCCAAGGATAATCGCCCGGTGTTGCTGTTTCACCACCGACAAGCGCATTAGCTGGTAATGTGGCCATACTGAGTAGTAAGCCAGTGAGGCATGATGCGCTTAACGCCGATAATCGGCGTTTTTGATAGGCAGGGTGTTTCATTTTTCTGTCCTTTGATTATCACGTTTTGATTCGCTTCATTATTTAGCTACAAGCCATTGGTAAATCAAAAAACGTGATGTACAAGTTAGAGTGGGTAAAATAAAATTATCAACAATGTCATCATGAAGAGAGACGTGCAAAACTGAGAGACGATGGGGCGCATTCCCAAAAAAAGGTCATTCTCAATCAATCACACTGAAGCAAAATAAATTTTGCACTACCTTTTTTTAGAAATGCGCCCGATACGATGCCTTAATGGTGAGTCGCAATTAAATCATTCGCCATTCAACTTCAAACTGAACAACAATTAACTCTTCACCATTAATTCGCTAGCTATATTAGTAAATAATAATATTTTGCAAGAATTTCTTGATTATGATATCATAAGAGTTGAGTATGGCAATGATTGTTTTACCTGTCAAGTAAAGAAGTTGGGGAGTTGGGGAGAGAATTAAAAAAAATGATAGATTAGATAGAACGCTGATTTGACTGATAATCATGATTAACACTGATTATGTTAACAAAAATCAGCGTAGTTCATGATCATCAGTGTTCTATCACCCACATTGCATGATTACCCGAAAAATAATACTTAATCAACACTATCTTATTAATTAAAAGGGAACCCTAAATGACTGTCAGATCAGTGATCGCTGAAGTTTTAGATCAGCGACATCAGAAGGTGTTGATGTTGGAAAAAGTCCATACTGGGCTTGCTGAACTTGAAATGCAATTGGAAAGCCTTTCGCAAATGGCTGAGGAAGTCAGAGAGGAAGCTTCTGAAATTCCAAAAAATATTGTGACACTCACTTCTAAAATTGCGATGCCTCTAGCCGGCATCAGGGAAGAAGTGACTGAGTTAACTGCGGCTATTGTGAGTCTGACTAAACGCTTCAGTAAGGAAACGATCAATATTGGCGTGGCCGGTAAGGCGCGACAAGGGAAAAGTACCTTGCTTCAACAAATATCGGGCCTCACCACTAAGGAAATACCGACTTCTGATGAACTGCCTTGCACAGGGGCGAAAAGCAAGATTTATCACTCGGAAGAGGCGCCTTATGCCAAAATCAAGTTTTACGCGAAAGAGGAATTTCTGAAAGAGATTCTTCATGCTTATTATGATAAGTTGAATCTCTCTAAGCCGTTTACATTGAAACGCTTCGCTGATCTTTTGCCGGTATTGGAAGAGAGTCGAGCCGATGATCGTAATTTGGATAAAGCGATTTATGAAAAACTGAAGTTTATACATGAGGCTTTTCCCTCGTTTTCTGACTTGCTCTCTAAAGCGCCTAAAACGCTGGGATTGGATGAAATTATAGACTATGTCACGCAAAGTGATGGCCGTACCCGCTATTTGGCCGTCAAAACCGCTAATATTTATACCAAGTTCCCTAATCATGATGTCACCGGCCTCTGCTTGGTTGACTTACCCGGATTGGAAGCCGCGCAAGGGCATGAAAAGAAATTGGTTTCATCACTTGAATACGAAGTGGATTCCGTCATCTTTGTCAAATCGCCCGATGTGCTAGGAACGGATTGGGATCAGGCTGATTACAATGTCTTTGATTTGATTGATAATGCGGTTAGAGAAGTTGAACTGGCTAATCGCTTATTTATCGTGCTGAATGAAAAGAATGATGGCTCTAACAAAAAACAGGTACAACTGTTGAAAAATCAGCCACCCGAAACGTATAGCAAGCCTCGTATTCTGACAGCGAATTGCAGTGATGCTGGGGAAGTTGAAAATAAGGTATTTTCTGTGGTGCTGAAACACATTGAGAAGAATTTGGAAAGCACGGATCGGCAATACGTTAAAGCCTTAGCTGATAAGGTAGACAAGATCGTGAAGATACTCACGCAATTGTTTACACCGACTTTGGATTCCTTCAATACCGGTAATGCGGATTTAAGTCGGGAAAGACGCTACCGCATGTTATCGGAAAAGTTTATCAAGGATTTGACAAGGGGCTTAGAGAAATTGGTTTTAGAAGTCGAGAATGAACTCAATATGAGTGAGGAATTTAAGCAAAAGGTGGAAGAGATTTGCGAATCGGCCAGACAAAGCGCCCCGATTCCGGGTACAGAAGAACTGGCTGAGAATACTTGGAATACAGTGCTTGGAAGGGCGTTGTCGGTCAAGAATTGAATTATCTCCGCGCCTATTTGACTGAATTTCTGGCTACCCAATTAGACGAATACTTGCAAACCAAGATAAATGAGGCGCTTCAACAAGTCTTGGAACGGGTATTTCCGAAGGCCTTGCAAAATATGCTGTTACAAGAAGTGGGTAGTCAAGCGGAACCGCGGATACTCATCAAGGCGTTTCAAAGCTTGTTGGATCAAAGCGAACATGCGAATATCTATAAGACTTTCAACTACATACGTCAATTTAACTTTTCATACCACAGCCATTTTCATTACCGTGTTCGTGAGGAGATGGGGTTATTAAACACCTATAGCAGTGAGTCGGTAGACGACATTGTGCCGAACGATGCGACACGGGATAACTTCATGGAAAAGGCAGAAGAAATTGCGAGAGGCTTAGACAGCCACTATCAGCAAACGATTTATCAACTGAGAAAGAAGTTCAGTGAGAAAATGCAAACTGATCCGGCGAATGCCCTATTAGCCTTGGTTGAAGAGATAAAAGATCGTCTAGTCAGAGCGAAAGGGATCAAGGATGAATGGAAAAGCTTCCTTGATCCTATCCGCGAACAACTTTGGGCAGAAGAATTGCGGCAATTGAACAAGGAGATTTATTTACGCAAACAATGGCGCAATGCGCTTGATGATGCCCTCAGATGTGCCAAGCTGGTGCAAGAAGAGTTTCCGAAATAAGGAAAACGGCCCCAACCTCTTCTACAAGGATTAGATATAACAAAGGATAAAAATCAAAAAATAGTCTGTTTATCCCTTCTTATATCTAATCCTTGTCGTTCTAGTTTATCTTCAGAAAAACAAGCACGGCATTATTGATAACGGTTTATAATGGTAAAATGATAAGAGAACAATAATAGGAGAACAAATATGAAAATTGAATCGATACGATTGAAAAATTTCAAAGCATTCAAAAATACCTTGATGAGTGATATTCCCAAATTGTGCGTGATTGTTGGAGCCAATGGCACTGGAAAATCAACGTTTTTTGACGTGTTTGACTTTCTCAAAGACGCATACAAAGACAATATTTCTCAAGCTTTAAGTAAGCGGGGTGGATTGGGTGAAGTCAAAAGCAGAAATTCAGACGGCCCGATTGAAATTGAAATCAAATTGAGCGATACCTCATTTAAACACCCTCTTACCTATTTTATTTCCATTGAAGAAGAAAAGGGAACACCCATTATTAAACGGGAAAAACTCGGAACAGTTCTTGATTTTTCAAGAGGTCAAGGATTTGTGGTGACGAATGAACGCCAACCTAAAATTGAATTGAACGCTGCAAGTTCAGAAACGACGTTTCAAAGAGAAGAGCAAACGTTGGCACGACCTGATCTGCTTGCCATCAAAGGACTGGCACAATTTCAGAAATTTAAGATTATCATGAAGCTCGGTTCATTGATTGAAAATTGGCACATTTCTGATTTTCATATCAACAATGCCAAACAGATTCAAGAACACGGATTGGCCGAACATTTATCCCGCGAAGGTGAAAACCTGTCTTTGGTAACACACCGATTATATGAACAATATCCAACTATTTTTAATGAGATTTTAGAAAAACTAAAACAGCGTGTACCCGGAATTCATTCTGTTTCCGCAAAAGTCACCGAAGAAGGTAGGGTTTTATTGAAATTTAAGGATAGTCATTTTAAAGATCCTTTTTTAGCACGACATATCTCCGACGGTACCCTCAAAATGTTTGCTTATTTGGTTTTGCTCTATGATACTTTGAAGCACCCCTTATTATGCCTTGAAGAACCTGAAAATCAACTTTATCCCAAGTTGTTATGGGAACTTGCTGAAGAATTTCGTCTGTATGCCAATCGCGGTGGACAAGTTTTTATCTCAACCCATTCCCCCGATTTTCTCAATGCGCTGGAATTGGAAGAAGTCTTCTGGCTCATAAAAAATGAAGGGTACACGACGATCAAACGAGCTAGGGATGATGAACAGGTTGCCGCATTTATGGCCGAAGGCGATCAGATGGGATATTTGTGGAAACAAGGTTTTTTTAATGGAGTTGATCCGCAATGAAACATCTTGTTTTTTTATTGGAAGAGCCATCGGCAAAAGAAATGTTAAACGGTTTGCTTCCTCGGTTGCTGCCCGGGGTAAGTTATCGTTGTATCGTATTTGAGGGTAAACAGGATTTAGAAAAAAACGTGCTTAAGAAAATACGTGCTTATCGTGTTCCTAATAGTCAGTTTATTGTGTTACGCGATCAGGATGCTGGCGATTGTTACTTGATTAAGCAGAAATTGGTTGAACTCTGTAAAAAGGCGAATAAAGCAGACAGTTTGGTTCGTATCGTCTGTAGAGAGTTGGAAAGCTGGTATTTAGCGGATTTAAAGGCGGTCGAAGTTGGCCTAAAGATTTCTGGGCTGACTAAACACCAAAGTAGTCAAAAATACCGTTCACCTGATTATTTACAGTCTCCCTCAAAAGAATTAAAACAGTTAACAAAGGACAAATATCAAAAAGTAGTCGGCTCCAGAAACATCTGCCCCCATTTGGATTTGATGAATAAAAGATCAAACAGTTTTCGAGCGTTTATTGAAGGAATTCTGAGAATTTTTGAAGATGCCAACAACTAAAGCTGTTGTCTAAAAGCTCAAGTCAGGTGGTGGTGACTATACTGTCCAGCGTTATAATTTGCGCTTTTGCTGTTAGTCACCTTTAGGTGACTTGAGCTTTTAGACAACTGCTTTAGCTGTTGGCTGTGTCTGTAATATAGCGTTTCCCGATCTCATGACGTACAGTTATATCAAGAAAATCGAACCGCAAAATAAATTTTGCACTCCAAGCGGGCCGCAAAATAAATTTTGCACTCCAATCAATCCGGCTGCAAAATAAATTTTGCACTCCAATCAATCCGGCTGCAAAATAAATTTGCAACGACAATCAAATTTGTACTTCATTCAATCGGGAAACGCTATAACTGATAACTGATAACTGATAACTGATAACTGTTCATTCTCGCCCATAAGCATCTTCATAACGGACGATATCATCTTCGCCTAAATAACTACCCGATTGCACTTCAATCATTTCTAAAGGCAATTTACCCGGATTTTCTAAACGATGTTTGACACCAACTGAAATATAGGTGGATTGATTTTCCGTTAAAATAAACGTTTCGTCATCCCGCGTTATCCGTGCTGTGCCTTTTACCACTACCCAATGTTCAGAACGATGGTAGTGTAGTTGTAAAGACAAACTGGCTCCCGGATTCACGGTGATATGCTTAACCTGATACCGGCTTTCAATATCAAGATTTTCGTAATATCCCCAGGGCCTGTAAACTTTGCGATGTAAATAGGCTTCATTGCGTTTCATCGCTTTCAGGCGAGAAACAATGTCTTTGACATCTTGAACGTGATCTTTATGCGCGACTAATACCGCATCAGTCGTTTCTACAATGACTAACTCTTCGACACCGATTGCTGTTAATAAACGGTGTTCTGCCCGTAAATAACTCTTGTGTACATTCTGCGTCAGTACATCACCGATAACCACATTACCTTCATCATCCTGATCACTGATGTTCCATAATGACGACCAGGAACCGATATCATTCCAACCCGCCTCTAATGGTATGACAACAGCCGCGTTTGTTTTTTCCATCACGGCGTAGTCGATAGAATCGCTGGGGCAGGCTTTAAATGAGGCGGCATCTAAACGTAGAAAATCTTGATCTTCCAAGGCATTCTCCATCGCGATGCGACAAGTGCCTACAATATCTGGATTAAACATCTCTAATTCTTTTAAGTATTGAGACGCTTTAAATAAAAACATGCCGCTATTCCAATAATAGTTGCCGGAATCAATATACTGTTGCGCGGTTTCTATATCCGGTTTTTCGACAAAACGTTCTACAGATAATGCGACGGTATCTTCAATCGCATCTGTGGCATTGATATAACCATAACCGGTTTCGGGACAATTCGGCACTATGCCAAAAGTCACTAAATAATTCGCCTGTGCCAAGGGTATGCCGGCCTTCACGGTTTCACGGAATGCGGCCGTATCGGCGATCATATGATCAGCCGGTAAGACTAACAATAGGGCATTGGGATCAACGGCCGCTAAAGCGGCTACGGCTACAGCGGGCGCGGTATTACGTCCGACGGGTTCAAGAATAATATTAGCGGGTGAGACTCCAATACGGCGTAATTGTTCGGCCACTAAAAAACGATGCGTTTCATTACACAGCATAAGCGGTGCTGATTGATCAGGTAATCCTTTTAACCGCAATACGGTGTCTTGTAATAAAGTATTATTACCCACTAACGCTAATAATTGTTTCGGATAATATTCGCGGGATAGGGGCCATAAACGGCTGCCTACACCACCTGATAAAATAACGGGGATTAACATAATAAATTCTCCTAATACACAACATAACGACAAGGATTGTATATAATAAAGGATTTTATTGCACGAACTCTTCTCTTATTTGATCTCACATTAATATAACGCTTTGATTTTTAATATAAAAAATAAGTCAAAAATCGCCAAAAGTAGGGTGGGTAGGAGCGTAGCGAAAACCCACCTCTGAAATGCTGGGGTTCTGAAATGGTGGGGTTTTGAAATGGTGGCTGAAATGGTGGCCGAAATGGTGGGTTTCGCTCCGCTGCGCTCCGCTCTACCCACCCTACAAAAAATGACCTTTAATTTAAAATTAAATATTTAAAGACTTATGTATAACGATGAGTTACGTTGACAAACTTTTCTACGCTAATCAAAGGATTAAAAAAACGTGAAATCCACTGCTCATGCTTTTAAATCACAGGCTTCGGTGGCCTTAAAAAATACCACTTTGCAGAGTGCTTTGGCTAGAACTAAAAGCCATTTTATTGATAAACGTCGGGCTGCTGTTGAGGCTTTGCCGATATTTGATACCTTGCGACAACGCGCTGTTGAGATTAAAGAACATACTTTGGCGCATTTGGATTTTTATTTGGAATATTTTGAGAAGCAAGTTCAGGCTAATGGGGGGGAGGTTCATTGGGCCGATACGCCACAAGTGGCTTGTGAGCAGATTGTTTCGATTTGTCAAGCGGCGAAAGCGCAGCGGGTGACGAAAGGCAAGTCTATGATCAGTGAGGAAATTGAACTCAATAAAGCCTTAGAACGGGCTGGGTTTAAGGTGATTGAAACGGATTTGGGAGAGTATATTATTCAATTGGCAAAGGAGCCACCGAGTCATATCATTGCGCCTGCGGTGCATAAAACACGTCAACAAGTGGCTGATTTATTTGAGAAACATCATAAAACGCAGACTGCACATTTAACTGATATTCCTGGATTAGTTAATGAAGCGCGTCGCGTGTTGCGCGAGCAATTTTTAAGTGCGGATGTGGGTATCACGGGCGCTAATTTTCTGATAGCGGAAACGGGTTCAACGGTTATCGTGACGAATGAAGGGAATGGTGATTTAACCAACACTTTACCGGCAGTGCATATTGTTGTGGCGAGTATTGAGAAAGTGGTGCCGACTTTAGAAGATGCTAGCACCTTTTTGCGCTTATTGGCCCGTAGCGCGACGGGGCAAGAAATCACGTCTTATACTACTTTTTCCACCGGCCCACGCCGTTCTGAAGATTTAGATGGCCCAACTGCGTTTCATGTCGTTTTAGTGGATAATGGACGTTCAGAAATGCTAGGCAATGAATTTCACGATATGTTACGCTGCATTCGTTGCGGCGCGTGTTTAAATCATTGTCCCGTCTATGGCGCAATCGGTGGACATGCTTATGGTTGGGTTTATCCTGGGCCAATGGGTTCCGTATTGACACCCTTGATGTTAGGTTTAAAAGAGGCTCAAGATTTACCGAATGCGTCCACATTGTGCGGCCGTTGCGAAACAGTTTGCCCGATGCATATTCCGTTACCGAGATTATTACGCGAACATCGTATCAAAGCCCATCAAACCAAATTATCGCCAACCCGTAGCCGTTGGGCCTTGAAATTATGGGCCTTTTTTGCCAAAAGGCCTCGTCTTTATCAGCTTTTTGCGGGCTTTAAAATACGATTATTAAGCAAATTAGGCCGTCGTCGTGGCACATTTCGTTATTTA